>DASUMY010000040.1:0-6737 GCA_036277435.1 Sulfuricurvum sp. | reverse complement strand
ATCAAACATCGAATGGGCCCGAAAACGGTAGGTGAGACACTCGAGAAATATAGGTCCTTCTCCATTTTTTATTTGGCTTATGGCCTGCTGTGACGCTTTCGATACGGCTTCTACGTCCATCCCGTCCACTTGGTAGGATGGTATGCGGTAGGATTGCGCTTTTGTCGCTAAATTGGTCTGAGACTCGGAGCGCTCCAGCGCTGTTCCCATCGCATAGAGGTTGTTTTCACAGACAAACAAAACGGGGAGTTTCCACAACGCGGCCAGATTCAACGATTCATGAAATTCCCCCTCTGCAACAGCACCGTCCCCGAAGATACAGACGGTGACGCATGGTCGTTTCCTCATTTTATCCGCCAGTGCCATCCCTACGGCCAAGGGCAGCCCCCCTGCGACAATCGCACTGCCGCCGTAAAATCGTGTTGCTTTGTCAAACAGATGCATCGAGCCGCCGCGACCGCGTGAGCACCCCTGTGATTTCCCGTACATCTCGGCCATGATACGGTTGGGATGGATACCGCGTGCGAGGGCATGTCCGTGTTCACGATAGGTTGAAAATACGGCATCATCAGGGCTTAGTGCATTCATAAGAGCTACGGCAATGGCTTCTTCACCGATGTACAGGTGCAAAAAGCCCCGAATTTTCTCTTTGCTGTACAACTCTATACACTTCTCTTCAAAACGGCGGATCAGAAGCATTTGGCGGTAAAAATTTTCTGCGAGGGGCAAATCCATACCTTTTTTCATTTAATCCTCCAACGTAGAGGTGTCGCCCTCTGGCAACCCCATTTCTCTTGATTTGAGCAAACGGCGCATGATCTTCCCGCTGCGCGTTTTCGGCAGGTTGTCGATAAATTCGATCTCTTTGGGGGCTACTGCTACCCCCAGTCTTTTGCGCCCGAAGCCGATCAGTTCTCGCCGCAGCTCCTCGGTGGGTTCAAATCCTACTTTGAGCGACACGAAGGCTTTGACCAGCTGCCCGATCATCTCATCGGGTTTACCGATCACCCCAGCTTCCGCAACCGCTGGATGTTCCATCAGAGTGCTTTCCACTTCAAACGGCCCCACCATATGTCCCGATGTTTTGATAATGTCATCAGAACGTCCGACAAACCAGAAATAGCCGTCTTCGTCTTTGTAGGCCAAATCTCCGGAGAGGTACCATCCGTCTTTGAAACATTTGCGATACTTTTCATCATCGTGTAAATAACCCCTAAACATGGAAGGCCAGCCGGGTTTGAGGGCGAGTTCTCCCTCTTTTCCAGGTTGGGTTACCTCTGTTACGCTCCCATCATCATTGAGATGAACAACAGAAGCCTCAATCCCCGGAAGCGGCCGTCCCATGGACCCTGGACGTATGGTTTGGGAAGGAAAATTGGCAATCATGATTCCCCCTGTTTCGGTCTGCCACCAGTTATCATGGATGGGGAGATGGAGTTTTTCCATTCCCCATACGACTGCTTCAGGATTGAGGGGTTCGCCGACACTGTGGACAAGCCGCAAGGAGGATAGGTTGTATTCCCTCAGCGGTTCAGATTCAATGCGCATGAGGCGTCTAATGGCCGTAGGTGCCGTATACCAGATCGTAATTTTTTCATCCTGTAAAATCTGATACCATCGTGCCGCATCAAATTCGGATTCATCGACAATATTGGTGATCCCGTGTATCCAGGGGGCAATGATCCCGTACGTCGTGCCGGTTACCCAGCCCGGATCTGCCGTACACCAGTAGCGATCATCGGGATGAAAATCGAGAACATAGTGAGCGCTCATCCAATGGTGATAGAGTGCTTTATGAACATGGACGACCCCTTTTGGCATTCCGGTCGTACCGCTCGTGAAATGGAGAAGCGACATATCCTCAGGATCGGTGGGGAGAATTTTGTAACTATCAGATGATTGTTCCATCTGGCGAGGGAGTGAGAGAATTTGCTCATTTTCATCTTCAGGGGCATCAATGAGTAAGACCGTCTGTAATTGGCTTAGCTGTTCGAGTATAGGGCGTACTTTTTTCTCAAAGAGATTTTTGGTCGTCACGAGGACTTTGGCATCCCCCCGCTGAAGACGCTGCAATATGGGTTCGGGACCGAATTGGGAAAAGAGCGGACACATGACACTGCGGTTTTTCAAGATTCCGATCGCGGCGATATAGAGTTCGGGAAGACGGGTAGAGAGGGTAAATACACGATCCCCTTTGCCAATGCCTAAACGCACAAGGAGATTGGCGAATCGGGCACTTTGATCTTTCATATCCAAAAAGGTATAGGTTTTGCGTTCACCGTTTTCACCCCGCCATATGAGAGCTGTTTTCCCGGCTAAGGAACCATTGGCATGCCGGTCAATCGCTTCATGGGCAATGTTGAGCCCCCCATCGGCTAATCCCTCAAATGCGGAGGCTGCCTCTTCCCATCTAAAGGTATCATAGGCGTGTTGATAATCGATGAGGTTCGGGGGGATCAAAAAATTATCGACTTTTTTCTCTATCCAATTCTTGTCCATTTATGTATCCTACTCATATAAAACTTTGTTCTTTAAGGTACAATCAATCACAGTTTATCATATGATAAAGTATATTTCAGTTTACTAATAAAAAAATGATATACGAAGAGGAAGTTATGATTTTGCATCCTACATGGCGGTTCATCGATTCAGGAAGAGGAACAGCCAGCTGGAATATGGCAGTGGATGAGTCACTGTTAAGCAGCTACAGTGAGGGAGATTTACCGATTATACGCCTTTACGGGTGGGAAAATTCTCTGAGTCTTGGACGTTTTTCGACGCTTTCAGCGACTTTGGATCCGGAAAAACTAGCAGCAGAGCATCTTCCCTTTGTACGGCGTATGAGTGGAGGAGGGGTTTTGGTCCATGGAGGGGATCTCTCGTATGCGTTGATTCTTCCGCGGGATAGGGTGAACGAAAATGGGGTGAAAGAGAGTTACCGTTATCTATGCCGTTTTCTGTTAAATTTGTATCATACGTTAGGGCACGAGGGGTGTTTTGCTGCTGATATACAGTTGCAGACCAATCGGTCTGACTCTTGTCTGGCGGCTTTTGAAGCGTATGACATTGTCATTAACGGCAAAAAAATGGGAGGCAATGCACAGCGTTATACCCGACATGGGTTATTGCAGCATGGAAGTATCCCTATGCGTTTCGATGAATCTAAATTCGTTTCTCTTTTTAGAGGCGATTCAGGATTGCAACGAGCTGCCTCTTTGCAACGGCTGGGAGTTGCTATGGAGTCTGAGCAGCTTATCTCTCTGGTTAAAGAGGTATTTTGCGAAACGTATCAGGTCACACTCGTCTGCGATACATTAACGTTTGCCGAAGAGAATCGGGCACAGGAATTGGCGGCACAGAAATACACGCAAGAAAGGTGGAACCGCCATGGTCAATTTGCTACGGCCTAAACCGCAATGGCTTCGTAAAAAAATTACCCTCAGCCATCACCTCTCCATGCAGCAGCTATTGGACAAGGGGCGTCTTCATACCATATGCGAAGAAGCGATGTGCCCCAATATCAGCGAATGTTTTCGGCAAAAAGTGGCTACGTTTATGTTGTTGGGACCGGTATGTACCCGTGCATGCAGTTTTTGTGCCGTCACTAAAGGCAAACCGTTACTATTGGATCCGCATGAGCCTGCTAATGTAGCACAGGCCGTTGGAGAACTGGGATTGCGTCATGTGGTGCTGACGAGTTCCACCCGCGATGATCTCATCGATGGGGGAGCGGAACAGTTTTGCGAAACGGTGAGGGCCATCAAAGCGGTAGATAGGTCGATCATTGTCGAACTGCTCATCCCGGATATGAAAGAAAACCTCGTAGCGCTCTCATCTATTGCCCATAGCGGTGCGGAGATTGTCGGGCACAATGTGGAAACGGTGCCGCGCCTCTATCATGTCCGCAAGGGGTCCAATTATGAACGTTCCTTGCGTGTATTACAGCATCTTCGTGATGTGAATCCTGCCGTTGTCACCAAAAGCGGAATCATGCTCGGGTTTGGGGAAGAGGAGGATGAGGTGCTGGCGTTGATGGATGATCTTTTGCGTGTCGGATGCCGTTATCTGAGCATCGGTCAGTATCTCTCCCCCTCAACTCGCCATGAAGCCGTTGTGGAGTATGTGGAACCCAATTTGTTTGCGTATTATGAACATAAGGGGATAGAAATGGGATTTAAATATATCAAAAGCTCGCCCTATACCCGCAGCAGTTATATGGCACATGAATATTGGGAGGCAACATGAAATCGTATGAAACCGTCGTCATCGGCGCAGGTCCAGGAGGATATGAAGCAGCTATCGAGCTGGGACGTGCGGGGGTCAAAACCCTGCTGATCGATCGACATAAGGAGCGTATCGGAGGGACCTGCCTCAACGAGGGGTGCATTTCGACCAAAAATTATCTGGAGAGTGCCGAATACGTTAGCAAAGCGTCCTATTTTAGAGGTTGCGGTATCTCGCTCGATATTCATGGGCTGAATTTGGGAACCCTTCGTGAAAGAACGGTGGGGTTAAAAAATGAGCTCCGTTCGGGCGTCATATGGCAGCTCGAGCAAGCGGGAGTCGAAACGCTGTTTGGTTCGGCGTCGTTTATGGATTCGAATACGATCGACGTTTCCGGAGAAACGATACAGTTTAAAACGTGCATCATTGCTACAGGGGCTTATACGAGAGAATCATCCGAGATTGCGTTGGACGGCAAGAGGATACTCTCCAGTCGGGAGATATTTGAGCTGGAGGAACTTCCCACTTCGATTGTCATAGTCGGAGGAGGCCCGATCGGATGCGAATTCGCGACATTTTTTAATGCGTTTGGGGTCAATGTAACGCTCATATCTCGCGGTTCACAATTGGTTTCCGGAGAAGATGAGGATATTTCCAAGGCATTAGTGCGGGCTTTTAAAAAATCGAGTATCAATGTGATCACGTCGGCATCTATTCTCAAAACCGAAGTCCATAATGAAGGTGTTGTTCTAACAGTACAGGGGGAAAAAGAAGAATGCATTGCGTGCGAACTGGTACTCTCAGCAATCGGGCGTATCCCTTATACCGATGGGCTGCATCCCGAAAACAGCGGTGTGGCTCTCACTGAAAAGGGTTTTATACAGGTCAACGAAGCATTTCAAACTTCACAGAGTCATATCTACGCGGTAGGAGATTGTATCGATACCCCTGCCTATGCCCACACGGCCTATGCGGAGGCAAAAATCGCCGCCCATAACATCATTCACAACACCGCGGTTGCCAATACCCACCTTACACCCTCGACAATTTTTTCCCATCCCCAGATTGCAAGCTGCGGTTTAAAAGAGAGTGAAGCCAGAGCACAGGGGCGTGACATCACGATAAAAAAAGCCTTTTTCAAAGTCAATGCAAAATCCAAAATACTTGGGGATGATTCAGGATTTGCCAAATTGATCGTGTGTGCTCAAACAGGGGTGATTCTCGGTGCCTCGATCATCGGTGTCGAAGCGATAGAGATTATTCACGAAATGCTTCTGGCCATTGAGCAAAAGATCACGGCAACCGAGCTGACGCAGATGATTCACGTTCATCCCAGCGTTTCTGAAATAGTCCGTTATCTGTAATCGCCCGTTAATTGTGGCATAATAAAAAATAGAACGAAAGAGGGGGGAATGATGCGTATTGTCATTGTAGGCGGCGGAATATCAGCCGTATATCTTGCGAATACGATTATGGAAAAAGCTCCCTCTTCCGATGTCGTCATCGTTTCCGATGAGGCACATCCCCCCTATGACCGGATCCATTTGTGTGCATTGGTCGATAAAAGCCAATGTGTTGAATCGATTGTGCTGGAACTTCACCCAAAGGTGCGTTTGGAACTCAATCAGACCATTACGCACATTGACCCCTCCCTCAATCGGATTTTTAGCGCCCATGCCAGTTTCGCCTATGATAAACTGATTATTGCAACCGGTTCAAAGCCCAAAACACTTTTTGATATTGACGGCATCCGCAACGCATGTACGTTTCGCAGTGAAAAAGACAGCGAAAAAATTGCCGCAGGGATTGTCGGAAAAAATGTCGTTATCGTCGGAGTGGGGCCGATCGGTCTGGAATTGCTCGATACCCTGATGCATAGCCCGTTGCCCAAATCGATTACCCTGCTGGCACGAAAAGAGTACCTCTATTCCAGTGATCTAAGCCGTGAGGCTGTAGCGCTGCTGCAAGCAATTTTTCAATCGGATCCGCGGATTCGACTCTGGTTTAATGATGAAATTGTCGATAAGCACATAGACTCCGGTTACATTTCTCAGATTCAGACGCGTCACGGGGTAATTGACGATCCGTTTCTTATATTCGGTGTCGGCATCGATCCGCGAATCGATTTTGCCCGTGAATCATTAGAGTGCGATCGGGGGATACTCGTCGATACGTCGATGCGGACGTCCAATAGCGATATCTATTGTGTCGGTGAAGCGGCACAGCTGCGAGAGAGCGGCTTTATTGCCGGACGGGTCAAAGAGTGCACGTTACAAGCTGATGTGGCCGTATCGACGATGTTGGGAATCGAATCCAAACATTTTAAGCAGAGCGTATCGATTGATGGGCTCAAAGTGGGCTCTTTTTTGTTTGCTGATGTCACTTCACCCGATTATGATCCCAAAGATGAGGAGAATGAAACGATCATCATTGCGCATGATAAGCGGATCGATCAATACATCGTGAATGGCGACCGGCTTAAACGGTTTATCGGAATCAATACGAATGCGGAT
>DASUMY010000039.1:0-5734 GCA_036277435.1 Sulfuricurvum sp. | reverse complement strand
ATGAGGGAGCCTTCAAAAACAGCGGAAGCACCGCTTTGTGACGTGAAGTAATAGGCGAGCAGTCCCCCGCTGCAACTCTCGGCAAAGGAGAGTTTTTTGTTGTGTTTTTGCAGTCGCTCAATGATAAAGGCGGCAATGTTTCCGGCGGTAATAACTTTATGGGTCATCAGCCCTTTCGTGGAGGCGATAAATTGCGCCAAATTGCCGTGGCGGCGGGTATAAATTTTGAGTTTTAGCCACCCCTCACACAATTCGCTAAACTCTAATCGTACATCAAAGGTTTGCGACAGCGGCTCCAATAGCGTTTGAGCGCTGGAAATATCTTCATTGAAGATATGAATAACGGCATTTCGGTGTTCATCGTCGATCAAAATAGGAGGGAGGGTTTTTCCCTCTGTGGCCAGCAGGACATTGATTTCGGATGAGTCATGGTGTAATAAATAACTGCCGTGTTCCAAAACGCTGGCACGAGAGGGGATCAGCATCTGGTTTTTCAGTATTTGGTTATCGGCTGTAACGGTACTGAGCAATTTTCCCACGATGGTAAAAGTGCTTTTGGTGGTAATGATGATAAGCTTGGACTCATGTTTCAGCAGCTCTTCCAGATGGAGAAAAAGCCCTTTGTCCGATTCATCAAAATAGCTGATGGAATCGATCGTTGAGAGTTTTGATTTGATCGTTCGCACGATGTACCGTTCATACGCTTCATTCAGCGTGAGCCGATTCCCGACAAAAATGATGTCCCGTTTCATACTTTTTCCGATTATAAATTTGGGATAGTATAACATAGCTGCGCGATTGACAGCAAAATTTAATCGGCTTAAAGCTATAATTCACCACTTTTTATACGCATATTTCAAGGGATGAGATGGATTACAAAGAGACCCTCCTGTTACCTCAAACACAGTTTCCGATGCGCGGAAATCTGATCAATAACGAGCCGCAGCGCTATGCTGCGTGGATTGCCAACGATGTTTACGGCAAGATGAAAGCCAATCGCAAAGGCTCTGAATCGTTTACGTTGCATGATGGACCTCCGTACGCCAACGGCCATACACACATCGGCCATGCCCTGAATAAAATTCTCAAAGATATCGTTGTCAAATACCACTATTTCAACGGAAAATCGGTCCGTTTTACTCCGGGCTGGGATTGTCACGGTTTGCCGATCGAACAGCAAGTTGAGAAAAAACTCGGCGGAAAGCAAAAAAAAGAGCTCCTAAGCAAAGCCGAAGTGCGTAAATTATGCCGTGAACACGCCAACGAATTTGTCAACATTCAACGCGACGAGTTTAAAAAGTTGGGCGTTATCGCCGACTGGGAAAACCCCTACTTGACGATGGATTACAAATTTGAAGCCAATATTTATCGCACCCTTTGTTCGGTTGCTAAAAAAGGGCTTTTGATAGAGCGGTCCAAGCCGGTGTATTGGAGCTGGGCGGAACGAACGGCACTGGCCGAAGCCGAAGTTGAGTACGAGGATAAAGAGGACTATTCGATTTATGTTGCGTTTGAACTCAGCGATGAGGCAAAAGTCCGCGCCGGAATCGAAGGGGCCGCTGCGATGGTTATTTGGACGACGACCCCATGGACCCTTCCTGCGAATACCGGTATATCCCTCAACCCGGATGAAATCTATGTCAGAACGAGCGACGGCTACATCGTTGCGGAAAAACGGTATGAAGCGATGATCGAAGAGGGCGTTTTTACAGGTTCAATCGTTCAAAAAATCGATGCTGCAAAATTTGAAAATCTTTACGCCATCAACCCGCTTAACGGCCGCGGTTCCCATTTGGTTCTGGGCGAGCACGTTTTGATGGAAAACGGTTCAGGGTGTGTTCATACGGCACCGGGTCATGGGGAAGATGACTATCGTATCGGTCTTCGCTATAACCTCGAAGTGGTCATGCCGGTCGACGAGACGGGATGCTATGACAACACGCTGGTGAGCGAAAAATTGTTGCCGAATCCGGAAACGTTTGTAGGTACCCATATTTTTAAAGCGAATGAACCGATTATTGAACTCTTGGGGAAAAGTGCTCTCAAAGTTTCCAAATTCCGCCACTCCTATCCTCATTGCTGGCGTTCCCATACGCCGTTGATTTTTCGTGCAACGAAACAGTGGTTTATCAGTGTCGATGGAACGCCTGCGGGGGAGAGTAAAACGCTTCGCGAGATTGCGTTGGACGAGGTCACGAAAACGGCGTTTTATCCCGAATCAGGGCGTAACCGTTTGAACTCTATGGTTGAAAACCGCCCTGACTGGTGTATCTCGCGTCAGCGTGACTGGGGGGTTCCTATTGCCCTTTTCCGCGTCAAGGCGACCGGCGAAGTGATTTTGGATGAGAAAGTTTTGAATTTCATTGCGATGATTTTTGAAATGCACGGAAGTGATGCGTGGTATTCCATGGATACGGCAGAGCTCCTCTATCCGGGATCCCCTTACAAAGCGGATGAGCTTGAAAAAGTGACTGATATTTTGGACGTATGGTTTGACAGCGGTTCGACGTGGAATGCCGTGCTGAAATCACGCAACTACGATGCGGGAACCTATCCGGCAGATTTGTATATCGAAGGAAGCGATCAGCACCGCGGATGGTTCCAGTCATCCCTGTTTTTGAGTGCGGCGGTGGAACATGTAGCACCCTACAAAGCGCTTTTGACCCATGGATTTACGGTGGATGAAAAGGGCGAGAAGATGTCCAAATCCAAAGGGAATGTCGTTGCACCCGACACCGTTCTCAAGGAGTACGGATCCGAGATTCTGCGTTTGTGGGTTGCGATGAGCGATTATCAGGGCGATCTGAAAATTTCGGGGAATATTCTTAAGCAAACGGCGGAACAGTATCGAAAACTGCGCAACACGTTCCGTATTATGCTCGCCAATCTCGACGGATTGGAAGCGATTGTCCCCTACAGCGAAATGGGTGAGATTGATAAATGGATTGTGGCAAAGGCAAAAGAGGTCTTTGATGAAACACACCGATTGTTCGGAGAATACAATTTTGTACACGGCATGAGTGCGTTGAATTATTTCATTGTCAATGAGCTCAGCGGTATCTATATCGATATTACGAAAGACCGTATGTATTGTGATGCGGCCAATTCGCTTGAACGCCGTTCAACGCAAAGCGCGATGGCGATTATCGCACGCTCGATGCTGGGGCTTATCGCTCCGATATTGACTTATACGGCTGATGAGATTTTCGAAAATGCCCCGGCGGTTATCAAAGGAAGCGCGAGCGATATTTTTGATATTACGTATGCCTCTATTCAACCGGTTGAAAGCAGCTGGGATGATGCCGGTATGAAAGTGATCCGTGAAAAATTCAATGAAATCGTCGATGGATTGAAAAAAGAGAAAGTGATCAAAAATACCCTGGAATTGGTTATTTCAACCCAATCAACCCTTGCATCAGCGATGAAAAAAGCGGATATCGAGGAATTCTTGGTTATCTCTAAATGGTGTGCCTGTGAATTGAACAATATTTTAGGAACTTTTGAGATTGAAGGGGATTCATTCCATATTGCCCTTGCATCCAAAGCCAAATGCCCTCGCTGCTGGAAGTATCACAGTGAGAATGAAGAAACCCTCTGTGCGCGCTGTGCGTCGGTGGTGGCAGAATGATCGACTGCACCCAGCCGGTTTCTTTGAATGTTGTGGCAGCGACCGTAGGGATTATATTGGTTGTGACGGCATTGGGAATTGTTATGGTTAAGTCAGTAAAACGAAAGAAGGAAAACGGATGATAACTCTAAAAGAGGCGTTAAAGCTCTCCAAAGAGGAGATTGCAGCGCTCAAAGATGAATTGAAAGCGAAAATTGCAGCCTATCCGGAGCTGAACGGTTATATTGATGTGGAAAACGTCGGCGAGGGTATCCCTATCGCTATCAAAGACAACATCCAAGTCAAAGGATGGTCGGTAACATCGGGATCGAATATTCTAAAAGGGTATATTTCTCCATACAATGCGACGGTCATTGAAAAACTGTTCGAGTGCGGAATCAGCCCGTTTGGCCGTACCAATATGGACGAGTTCGCGATGGGTTCAACAACCGAGAGCAGCTGTTACGGCAAAACACTCAATCCTTTAAATCATAATTGTGTTCCGGGGGGAAGTTCCGGCGGATCCGCGGCAGTTGTCGCGGCAGGTCTTGCGATAGCGGCACTGGGAAGCGATACGGGCGGATCGATCCGTCAGCCGGCCGCTTTTTGCGGAATCGTAGGGATGAAGCCGACCTATGGCCGTGTCAGCCGTTACGGATTAGGGGCGTATGCAAGCTCTCTCGATCAAATCGGTCCGATGACACAAAATGTCGAGGATGCAGCCATTTTGTATGACATGATCCAAGGATACGATCCTAAAGACTCAACGAGCGCCGAACGTGATGATGGCAAAGTGAGTGACAAGCTCAATGCCGATGTGAAACTGAAAATCGCCATTGTCCCTGAATACGTAAAAGATGCCTCCGAAGAGGTTCGCAATGCCTATGCCAAAGCGGTAGAGGCATTGAAAAACGCAGGGCATACGATTATTGAAAAAACGCTAATGGATCCGAAGTATGATATTTCGGCCTATTACATCACGGCTACGGCCGAAGCGACGACCAATTTGGCTCGATACGACGGTATCCGATACGGTAACCGTGTCGAGGGAGATAATCTTAAAGATACTTTTTTGCAGACCCGATCCAAAGGGTTCGGTCCTGAAGTGCAGCGCCGTATTATGCTGGGGAACTTCGTCCTCTCTTCGGGATATTATGATGCGTATTATGTGAAAGCGCAAAAAGTACGTACGTTGATCCAAGAGGAGTATAATAAGATTTTCGACGAAGTTGATCTGATTCTTACTCCGGTTGCCCCTAGAACGGCGTATGAATTTGGTGCTTTGAGCGATCCGCTTGAAATGTATTTGAGTGATATTTATACGATTTCGGTCAACCTCGCAGGACTTCCGGCAATTTCGATTCCGGTAGATGTTGCCGCCAACGGTATGCCTGTCGGGCTTCAGCTCATCGCGGCAGCGTACGCAGAACAGACATTATTTAATGGGGCTTTGAGCCTTGAAACCAAACTAAAAGGATTGTAAATGAATATTCGTAAACGCGCTCTTACTTTTGAAGATGTATTGCTCATCCCTAAATACTCTGAAGTGCTCCCAAAAGAGGTGAGCTTAAAAACGATGTTAACCCGTAATATTCCTCTTAACATTCCGATGGTTTCTGCGGCAATGGATACCGTAACGGAATACCGTGCGGCGATTGCAATGGCACATTTGGGCGGAATAGGGATCATCCATAAAAACATGGATATCGAAACACAGGTTAAACAAGTGAAAAAAGTGAAAAAATCGGAAAGCGGTATCATTATTGATCCGATTTTTGTTCATCCGAACGCAACGTTGGCGGAAGCTGAATCTTTGATGAATGAGTACCGTATCTCGGGTGTTCCGGTTGTGGATGCTCATAACAAACTGTTGGGTATTCTGACCAACCGTGATATGCGTTTTGAAAAAGATCTCACGAAGCAAGCGCAAGTCGTGATGACCCCTATGCCGTTGATTACCGCAAAAGCAGGAATTACCCTTGAAGAAGCGGCGCAAATTATGCATAAAAACAAAATCGAAAAATTGCCGATCATCGATGACAGCGGTCTTCTTAAAGGGCTTGTGACGATCAAAGACATTAAAAAACGGATTGAATATCCTCATGCCAACAAAGATGATTTCGGCCG
>DASUMY010000038.1:0-6787 GCA_036277435.1 Sulfuricurvum sp. | reverse complement strand
ATCGGTCTCAGACATCGCCATATTGGCAGCATACGATCCATGCATTCCCAGCATCGAAATCAATAACGGATCGGCGTGATGAAGGGTCCCTCTTGCCATAAACGTTTCAACGGCCGGAATTTGTGTCATGGTTGAAAATTGACGGACCAAATCGGCAGCACCCGCACTGACAACCCCGCCGCCAAGATACAAAAGCGGACGTTTTGCCGCAGCAATCGCTTCTATCGCTTTTTTAATCTGGCGTGCATTCCCTTTGATCGTTGGCTTGTATGTTTCAAGTTCAACCTCTTTGGAGTAATCAAAAGTCGCGATTTGTGCCGTAACATCTTTTGGAATATCCACATGCACAGGACCAGGACGGCCGGTACGAGCCAAATAAAAGGCCTCTTTTAAGACACGGGGAAGATCGGCAGCATCGGTCACTAAATAGTTGTGTTTCGTACAAGGACGGCTGATACCGACCGCATCAATCTCTTGGAACGCATCGGTACCGATCAACGACATCGGTACTTGGCCGCTGATCACCACAAGGGGAATTGAGTCCATATAGGCATCGGCAATTCCGGTAATCGCATTGGTAAACCCGGGACCCGATGTAATCATCGCAACGCCGACTTTTCCGGATGCTTTGGCATACCCTTCTGCCGCATGAACGGCTGCTTGCTCATGGCGCGTAAGGACGTGTTGAAACGAACCTTGTTTGTAAATTTCATCATAGACGTTCATGATCGCACCGCCTGGATAACCGAATATGACTTCGACCTCTTCGGCGATGAGTGCTTCGATTACCATCTGTGCACCGCTGATTTGCATGTCGTCTCCTTTGTATAAAAATAGTGTGAATATGGCTTTAAAAAATTTGCCCATTATAAAATAAACAAGCTATGAGTTACGTTAAATAGGCAATAACAATCGTAAACATGATCTAAAATTGATATTAGTCAATGAGGAAATCGATCAAGATCGCTAAAATGCGATAAAAAATAAGGAAATCTATGAAAATATTCTCTTTAATCGCCTTATCAGCGGTAATCCTTTCAGCCGCAGAGGGTTATAAAGTTTACCAAAAACATTGTATGAAATGCCATGCAGAGATGATGACCAAAGCGGAAGTAATAAAATCAATCCATTTGCTAAAAGCGCCGCCAATGGTTGAAGTCTCAAGCCGACTGAAAGAAAATGTCCAAATTGCCGATGAAGACACCGATGTCAAGCGTCGTGTCATTATCGCTTTTATCAAAGACTATATCGACCACCCTAGTATCCAATACAGCATGTGTCATCCAATGGCATTGGAAAAATTCGGTGTTATGCCCTCATTAAAAGGGAAGCTGAATGATGAACAAAAACAGGCCGTTGCAGAATGGGTATTTGATCGTTATGAAGGTAAAACATTTTAAATCTCTCAAGCGAGAGATTCCTATAACTCTATTAAGAAAACTGTTCGGCTTCTTTAATCATTTCTTCCAGATATTCATACATTTTATGGCTATTGTCTTCAATTTTTTTGAAATTTTCAATAATCTCGTTGTGATGTTCAATCACACGATCCGTAGGGTGAATGTAGGTAAGATTGAGATTGACCAAACGATGTATCTCATGATGAGGCGCATCAACTTTTGCATATGCGTTCGTTTTGGCAAATTTATCTTTCGCGACACCTGCATACCATTTCCCTAAATGGCATTGGGTATGGCCCGTAGGGTCTAAACGTTGGTGGCGGCGAATAATGGAGGTATAGGCATTCGATTTGTAGATAGTGTGGTCGATTTTCGCCAATAGTACTTCAACCATATTTTCAATGGAGCTTGCATACGACGACGCCTGTTTCGCCCCACGGCTGAATTCATCAAACGTGATCGTAAATTTTTCAATACTGCTCAGTGAATTTTGCGCAATAGCATTCGTTGACTCGGAGTTTTCTTGTAAATCCGATGCATCTTGCTGAAGGGTCTGAATGGAAATTGCAATCTCCGTAGTCGCTTTTTGGGTTCGTTCTGCCAATTTACGCACCTCATCGGCTACAACGGCAAAACCACGTCCATGTTCCCCTGCCCGCGCTGCTTCAATTGCTGCATTGAGGGCTAAAAGATTGGTTTGTTCGGCAATCTCTTTGATAAGATCAACAATAGAATTAATTTCTCTCGTTTTATCATTTAGGACGGAAATACTTTGAGTCGAGGTATCGGCACTCATAATCAATGAATGCAATTTTTCGGTAATTTCCTGTATAACATCAATACTCTCATCGGCATTGCGTTCGGTTTTTTTACTGATATCAACAATTTTTTCGACGTAGTGGATAGAACGGTTCAAGTCTTCATGCAACAGTTCAAGTTCTCCGATGACACCATGCCCGATTTTCCCGATTGCATTATTAATATCCGTCACTAAAATGGTACTTGTATCGTTTTTCATATTGGAAATGGCACGGTTGGTGGTGTCAATATTCGTTTTAAAATCCCCCTGAAAACCGGAAGCATCAATTTGCCGGTACTCTGTTTTCTGGCTCGCCTGGTCGATCGATGCTGAAATTTCAGCCATATAGCGGGAGAGTTGGTGAGTAAAATTATTGAAACTGACACGCATCTGCTCCAACTCGCCCCCCTCTTTATAATCAAGACGGCGAGTAAATGTTCCGGCTTCCGCTTCCGTTAATGCGGTCGTCATGTTCTTAATAGACGATTGAACATTGCGGATATTGATAAACATGTACCATGCAAGAGCAAAATTGGCTAGATTAATAATACGCATGACATCAAACCCGTAATGATAAACTTCCACTCCCAAAGCAATCGTAAAAATACATAAAGAAATGATGTTGGCATATTGAATTTTTGATAACGAGGAGAGAGAATGCATCGAGTAACCTTCATATAAATAATGGGAGTGATTATACCTAAACAGCCCCCTATGTCAAGGCTCTCACATACTCGTTTCAATCATAAAGGAGTCGAATTAAAATAGTTTATTGCTACCCCTTCTCTCAAACTGTCATCCACAATAATCGCTTCAAACATATTGACCCCTTTAAAGAGCCGATGTACCATCATAATCCCTGTAGCAATCAGACGTTCTCTTCCTACTCCTACATAATAGGCCCGTTGAGACTCTTCCATATCCATGAGTTCGGTATACGTTTGGAGACAATCTTCGTCCGTCAGTTTATATCCATTGATTTTTTCCGGATTGTAACTCGTATAATTCATCCCCCTGCGATACGCGGCGATCGTTGTCGGGGTGCCTGCGGTTAACACCAGCATATCAAGCTTCTCTTTTATGGGGACAGAGTTGATATACTCACGCACTTGTTCTTCAAATGCATCGAGCAAATGGTGCAATTCTAACTCATCGGCCGCTTTTTCACTCATCGTGACAATACCGACACCCAAACTCGTCGCATTTGTGTTTCCATGATCAACATAGATAAGTTCCGTTGAACCGCCCCCTATATCGGCCAATATAAAGCGATTGCCGGTCAGATTAAGTTGATTCAGACGATTTTGTACGGCTAAAAGGGTCAATTTCGCTTCCGTATCCCCATCGATGATCGTAAAACGAATCCCACTCTGGCGATGTATCCGGTCAAGAACCTCATGAGCGTTAGCTGCCATACGTACCGCAGCCGTCGTAACCGCTACAATCTCTTGATTGGAAAAATCAAGATGAGCATGTGCCTCATCAATCGCATTCAGAATACGGACGATGGCATTTTCGCCGATCATTCCCGTATCATGCAATGATTCAGCCGCTCGAACAATCTTTTCAAAACGGTTTCCCCAATGTACTCCGTCATACTCTATAAAACGGATAGTATTGGATCCAAGATCAATGGCAATCATTGTTTTTTTACCGTAATATCATTGACAATCATAGCCGGTGTCCAAGAATCCAAAGAACCTTGCTTTAACATTTTCAACTCTGTTTTTGTCGAATATTGCCCTTTGAACGCATCAAAAAAAGCGAGAATGATATCATCCGTACCAAACATAGAGACATAATTACGTATGCCGTTTTCTAATTCGCTGGATTCCGCATGTATTCCTAGTTTTTGTTCCAATTGTGCCGCATAACATTGGGTAAAAACGCTCCCCATTGCCGAATATTTAGCATTAATCGATAGATAATAGACAAATATTTTACGTAATTCGGCTACATTTCCTTTTGCCGCATATCGTAGAGCCTGATCGAGAGTGTTATTCCATTGCATTTCTAATTTTTTAGCTTCTGGAGTTTCATACAAAATGGGATACATACTCATATAGGCAAAAGCGCTGATAACATTATCCGTACCGAGAGCTTCATAAAAAAGATTTTTGATTTTTATAACTTCGGCCATTTCACGTGCTTCTTGTGCATAATCAGGGAACAGTACCAATATGTCACACCCGTTTTTTGCATTCAGATAATCACCTGCTTTAAACTCTTTATGCGTGGTGATGTAAAGCCTGTCAATATACTGCATAACCTCGTCATACTCATCAAACTCTTTGAGAAACGGATATTTTTTAACGACTTCGAGAAATTTCACAAAATTACGGGAAGCAATCACTTTTTTGAAATAGTCGTAAATACGGCGGTCTGTACACATCGCATGAATGAGAGGGGCTTTTTCCGTTATACCGCGAAAAGGTGCCAATATCTGACGTGCTGCTTCTTCCCCATTATGCGTCATAATTATTTCTTGCGCTTTAAAAAAACTCTTTTTCCACATCATTTCCATTTTACGATACGGTTCTGACTCTTTGAATACAGGACACTGTTTCGCCAGTGAATAGGCCAATGCAAATCGATTTTCCCGGATATACGATACAAAGAGCGTAAATTTTTCATAATCTCGCAACAGTTGCTGAATGAGCAGTGTTTTAGAAGGAATCCCGATAAAAGGTTCGAGAAGCTGTTTTGCTTTGACTTTGCCTTGTGCCCCTTCTTCAAGATAGCGCTTAGCCGTTTGCAGCATCCCCATCCACACAGATTCTGCATTTTCATAGGCTTTCGAATAAATAAGCATCGGATTTTCTTCCACTTCTGCATAAAAGGAACGGAAGTTTTTATCTTCCAATAGATGAAGATATTCTTTCTCATTTCCAAACAGAGGATAAAAATGGACATTGCCCTCTTTTGTTCCTATTGCTAAACAAAAATTTTCTTCGATAAACGCTATGGAGGTAATCATTTCGGGTATTTTGATATAACGCTGACGTACCAGTACAAAGGTTTTCATATCGTACAATGCGATATATCCAAGGCGTGTCGCGACAAACGCAAATCGCTTATCGCTACTTAGGCACATTGAGGTGATTTCATCACTTAATTTTGGCAACC
The DNA here is from genome assembly GCA_036277435.1 of Sulfuricurvum sp. Classification (GTDB taxonomy): domain Bacteria; phylum Campylobacterota; class Campylobacteria; order Campylobacterales; family Sulfurimonadaceae; genus Sulfuricurvum. The sequence goes on along the minus strand of DASUMY010000038.1, from coordinate 1,462 downwards.
GTTGTACCATTTTTCCATTATGATGATCCCATATAATCAGTGCCCCATCCCGTTCCGCACTGACCATACGAAGTCCGGAAAGGAAAAGGATACTGACCACCACACTGCTGTGGCCAGAAAGTTTGACATGTTTCTTCATGCTCGAAAGATTGAGAAGATTAATCGATCTATCATAACTCCCCGTGGCAATCCACTGACCATTCGGACTGAAAGATATCGCAGTGACAAAATCGGAATGGGGAGGCATTGAAAAGGCCAAACGCGCTGTTTTCAAAGCCCACACAAAAACCTTGCCGTCTTGGCCGCCGGTAATACAATAGCGTCCGCCAGGGTCAATCCCAACCGATTCTATCTCCCCTTTATGGCGTCCGACTCGATACAGCAATTGCTTATTGGCCGCGTCAAAAACAGCGGCTTTGTCGCTGCCGGGAACAACAGAAATACAATACAATCCATCACTGGAAACCGCAGCTTCCCGTTCTGCTAAATGGGGATGGGAAATGTTGCTTTTAAAGCCATCCAAAACACGATAAGAGCGGGTATCAATAACCCGCAGCGCCGTATTCTCATCCACTACAGCCAATTGACCGTTATTAAGTGATTTTAATCGCAGAATAGAAGATTTAATATTAATTAATTTTAAAACTTCCATATCCCGCCGACTTTCTAATGATCTTCGCTGCTGAGATAACGATTTTCACGAAGCGAAGCACGTATTTGAGCTTGGTGATCCTCACCTTTGGTTTCCAAATGAATGGTTACATTGGCATCGCCGTAAGCCAGTGAGGTCGAGGTTCGATCATAATCAATATGCACTATATTGGCATTCAGATCCTGGAGCATATGGGTCAACTGCATCAATGCGCCGGGTTTATCAATCAACGTCACGGTCAGTTTCATTTTTCTGCCCGATTTGATAAGCCCTTTTTCGATAATGATGGACAACAAGGTAACATCCATATTGCCGCCGCTTAAAACGACCCCTACTTTTTTCCCTTGCAGATGGGTGAGTTTATCGTGTAGCAATGCGGCTACACCAACGGCACCAGCCCCTTCTACGACAAGTTTCTCGCGTTCCAGTAAAAAAAGAATAGCATTGGCAATCTCTTCATCATCCACACTTATCATACGGTCAACCGTCTCTAAAATATGACCAAGTGTAATGGCAGATGTATCGCGCACGGCAATCCCGTCTGCAATCGTGCGCACATACGTACTGTCGATCGGTTGTTTGGCCTCAAATGACTCTTTCATAGCAGGTGCCCCTAATGCACTGATCCCTATGACTTCAATGTGAGGGGCTTTTGCCTTAATCGCAGAAGCCATACCGGATATGAGTCCGCCGCCCCCAACCGGTATGACAATAGCATCCAAATCCGGCATGGATTCAATCATCTCTAATGCAACCGTTCCCTGCCCTGCCATAACGGCTTCATCCGCAAAAGGATGGACAAATACCATC
>DASUMY010000037.1:0-5037 GCA_036277435.1 Sulfuricurvum sp. | reverse complement strand
TAGAGCTATTCTATCACTGTGATAATTAATATACCGTAAATCTAACCCAAAACCTGCTAAAATACGCCTAATAAAGCATTATAAGTAAAGGTTCATAATGAACATAGGAATTGTAGGGCTGGGATTGATGGGAGGCTCGTTGGCCCTCTCTCTCCAAAAGCTCCCTTTTGTCACTTCCGTGGTGGGAAGTGACCATAATTTAGAACACCAGGCGATCGCTCTAGCACGAGGGCTGGTTCACGCGATTGTCCCTTTTGAAACCCTCAAGGAGCGGTGCGATGTGATCTTTTTCGCCGTGCCCGTAGATGGCGTCATACGTCTTTTGAATCAATGTACCGATTTGGCGCTCAGCAATAAAACACTCATTGATCTGGGGAGTACCAAGGCACTGATCGTTCAGGCGGTTCCCGAATCTATCCGTAAAAATTTCGTTGCGGCGCACCCTATGACGGGAACGGAGCAGTTCGGTCCCAATGCGGCGATTGAAGGGCTTTATACCGATAAAGTGGTCGTCATATGTGATTTAGAACACAGCGGAGAGATACAGCGCGATACCGCACTCAAACTTTTCCGTGCGATCAACATGCAGATTCATACGATGGGTGCCGATCAGCATGATCGCCATGCGGCGTTTATCAGCCATATGCCCCACGTCATCTCGTATGCTCTGGCGAATACCGTATTGGCGCAAGAAGAAAAAGAGAATATTCTCACCCTCGCTGCGGGGGGATTTCGCTCGATGAGCCGATTGGCCCAAAGTTCCCCTACGATGTGGGAAGATATTTTTCGTCAAAACCGTGAGAATGTCCTGGAAGCGGTTGAACTGTTTGAACGTGAACTGGCGACGCTCAAAGAAGCGTTACGCGCCGAAGATTACACGTCCTTGCACAATGAAATGAAAAATGCGAACAAACTGTACGACATTTTTTCGTAATTACCGCTCAAGCATCTCCACAAAATTTCGATAAAGTTCCCGTGTTTCGACATCGATCGAAGGGACCTTCGGAGCGTATTTATACGCTTCCAAACGCTCGCAAAGGACACCGTAGATCTCATGTATCTGCGGGGTCTCGTCTGCAAAAAACCTCCCCTGCTCACAGATCGCATACGCCCCCTTTTTGGGGTCGTTCAGATCAATGTCACGCAATTTGCTCAAACGTTCAGCCCGCTCATCCAAAACGGTATGGCGCACACGGTTCCGAAAGATATGCACGGCCATGAATATCCCAAAAAGCACTATCACAACGAGCGCTAAAAAGCCGTACATCGGTGTGTCGGTGACCTCAATAATGGGATAGATATCGTGTATCGGTATATCGGCAGAGTGCTTCATAATCTCCCCTCAAACAATCGACGCAACGTCACCGAAGCGTTCGCATCGGTGTAAAGTTTGGTGGCACGGATACCGTCTTTGCGAAATCGCTCGAACAGCAGCGCATCATGCGCACGGACCCTCTCCTGGTATTTTCGGACACTGCGTGCATTGAAATCCCCCTCAACAACCGCACCGCTCTCCGGATCGATCAACGCCGTAAATCCTAGGGCAGCGGGTTTTTCTTCCTCTTTGTCTCGAACGACAACCGCGACGACTTCATGTTTTTTTGCCAGTAGCTTCATATCGGGAATATCAAAAAAATCGCCGAGTACCACGATCAGGGAGCGGCGTTTTAGCCGTTGATAAAGCAGTTGCGCCATACCGTCGTAATTCGCTTTATGATTCAAAAGGGGAATGCTCATCAGTTTTTCAACACTCTCGCTGATGGCAAACCGTTTTTTACTTCCCCGCACCTCATTCATCAGCGTTTCCCTGAAATTGTAGTGGGTAAACAAATCTCCGTTCCCTAATGCCGAATATCCGATCAACGCAACCGCTTCAGCCAGCGTCTCAATTTTTCGGGTGTGGGTTCCGAACGCTAACGCCCCGTTAAGCATGGCAACCGTCACTATGCTCAGTTCCCGCTCTTCACGAAATACTTTGACAAAAGGGCGCTGCATTTTGGCCGTGATATTCCAATCGATATGGCGTGTATCATCTCCCGCTACGTATTCGCGCAGCTCAATAAAGTCATACCCCTCACCCCGAAACAGTGAGGGGTTGTTTCCAATGCGCTCCCCCACGATTTGGCGGCGAGCCCGGATAAGAATTTCTCTTGAATTTTTCATGACTTAAGGAATCGGCACCGCAATGAGAATTTTTTCGATGAGTGTATCGACATCAATCCCCTCAGCTTCGGCTTCATACGACAGGACAATACGATGACGCATCAGCTCTTTCGCAATGGTCGCAATATCACTGGGGGAAACAAAGGTTTTGCCGCGCAGGAACGCTACCGCACGAACCGCTTTAAACATATCAATACTGACACGCGGAGAAGCGCCGAACTGGATGTAGCGCATCATCTCCTCCACCCCAAAGGCTTCAGGCTCTCTCGTCGCACGTACCAGATTAATCATATACCGTTCAACCTCTTCATCGATATGAATCGCAGCAACCGCTGTTTTGAGATTTGTCAGCATTGCCGGATCAATTACCCGCTGAATGGCTTCTGCACTTTTAGACCCCATACGGCGTGCGATCAAAAGCTCCTCTTCCGCCGTGTTATAGCCCACTTTTATTTTGAGCATAAAACGGTCCAACTGGGCTTCAGGCAGCGGATACACCCCCTCATTTTCAATCGGGTTTTGGGTTGCCATGACCAAAAAAGGGGGAGGAAGTTTAAAACTTTCATCCGCCAAGGTCACTTGCCGCTCCTGCATCACTTCCAACAGTGCCGACTGCACTTTTGCAGGGGCGCGATTGATCTCATCGGCCAGCAAAAGATTGGTAAAAATAGGCCCTTTTTTGATTTTAAAAGCATTTTGCTGAGGGTCGTACACCTCTGCCCCCAAAATATCACTGGGGAGCAGATCGGGCGTAAACTGTACGCGTTTGAAATCAAGCCCCAAGGTTTGAGAGAGGGCTTTGACCGTTGTTGTTTTTGCCAATCCCGGAATCCCTTCGATGAGAATATGCCCCTCACACAACAAACTGATCAACAAGCCGTCGATCATTTTTTCCTGACCGACAACGACTTTGGCCATTTCGGTCCGTATTGCATTAATTGTTTCTATCATCTATTCTCCTCTGCTGCTAATGTAATGACTCTTTTTTTGGCTTCTTTCAACTCCAACGTCCCCTCATCGAGTTGTTGAATAATCGGATCATACTGCCGATTCCCCTGCATCGCCAGTAAAACGCTCAGCTCTTTGGCCGTTTTGGCTTCATCCCAAAATCCTCCGCTCTTTCGTTCAGGACGCCATTTCCAGATCCATCGTACCGCTTCTCCCAGCATCATCCCCAGTATCATAAAAAGCCCATAGATACCATACTGTTTCAACGTTGCGGTATCGGTCAAATCGGGAGCATCCAATAAATTACTCGGTTCATACCCTGATCCGATCGCAATGCGGATCGGCTTCGATTGCAACCTTTTCGTCGTATGTGTTTTCGTATCAAATACCTTCAGTACCAACGGAGGTATCACATAGCTTTTGGAGGCGACAAGGGCAAATTCTTGGCGAATTTCCCCCTCATACCCCCTTTGGGTAAGCGATAGTGCTTTCTGTGGTTCTTGGGAAAACACTTTGACGCCGCTGATGTTCAGTTCATAAGGGACATATTGATTCAGATTTCCATATCCGCGCACATAGACGCTCAAGTGCACCGGTTCATGCGTGCGTGCTTCAAATTTGTCCACCTGAACGCTAAGGGTAATTTCACCGCTCAAAGCGGCCGTATTCGCCATTGCCGTGATGGGGACACTTGGCAAAATCGCTTTTTCGTCATTAAAATCGTATTTTTTGACATTATCGCGCCCGATGGTCGCATTTTCAATCGAGGCAAACGTCGTATGCCGTATCAGCGCATTTTGTTTGACGTTGATACCTCCTGCAACCATCGGCGTGATCAGTACATCAAAGGTCAGAATCCGCTTCCCCTGCTCTACGCGGTCGCTCTGCGTAACCATAGAAGCTTTATACTGTTCATTGCCGGATGGTTTAAATTCGACCGTATACTCCGCCGCACTTCCGTCAAACGAACACCGGTATTGCACGACGTCGCTCTCACCGACATACAACGATTTTGGCGCTTTAACGACACTCCAGCTGTACTGTGCCGCATGCAAAGATGCCACCATCAACAGCCATACGAGCCCTAGTCTACCAAGGCTTGGTTTCATGTACGCTCCTTTGATTGATCAGTTCATACTGCCGTGAACTCAATGCGGCTTTGCCTTGCGACATCGAGAGTCTGGGATCGCTTTGGGCTTTTTTCCCCTCGTCGCCTCCGCCTCCGGAGGCCATATCACTTTTCATATTGCTTCCCCCTCCTTGTTTTGCCGGTTTAGACTCCCCTTTTGGGGAACCCCCTTCGGCTTCAAGCTTATCCTTTTTCTCTTTACGGACATTGAGGCTTTGTTGCTCTGCCGTATGGGCTATAAAGCGCAAATTATCATCCGCTTCTTGAGAGTAGTTCAATGTCAGTGATTTGAGAAATGCCGTACGGGCCTCTTCAAACGCTTGAAGCCGTATATGGCAATTGCCTATATTGTAATACAGACGCGATTTGAACATCGGATTATCCGATTTGATATTCTGATAGCCAGCAAGGGCTTCCGAGTACTTTCCCGCTTTGTAAAGGGCATTGGCACGATTGTACTGCGATTGCGGGGTATCCACCTGAGCGTAAAGCTGTGCCGAACGCTCATAGTTACCCCCCTCATAGCTTTTTTTGGCAGCATACACATAGGCAAAATCCAAAACACCCCCCTGAGACGAAACCCCCACAAAGGCCAACAGAAGTATCAGCCGTTTAGAAAGTTTTTCCCCCACATTCGTCATGGCCATCATAAAAGCGATCACTGCCAGAACCAAGGGGATATAAAACAGTTCTGCATAGCGTATAACGGTTGAGCTCCCTTGGAAATCGTCATGACGGGAGTGTTCTATGAGGTTACGCACCGCATCCAAATCAGCCCCCTCTATCATCTTGCCGCC
>DASUMY010000036.1:0-10514 GCA_036277435.1 Sulfuricurvum sp. | reverse complement strand
ATAATCTTCCGTTTCGTTTCAGGGTCTGTTACCCCCGCAAGTTTACCGAGGAAATCGGCAGATGCATCCGCAACGACAAGAGGGACTTTGAGGTGAACTCTGAAAATATTTTCAACCGATTCACGCTCTCCTTTACGCAAGACGCCATTATCGACAAATACCGGAATCAACTGATCCCCGATCGCTTCATAAAGCAATGCGGCGACAACCGATGAATCAACTCCGCCGCTAAGAGCACATAATACTTTACCGCTGCCTACTTGTTCACGGATTTTGACAATCTGCTCTTTAAGGAAATGCCCCATATCCCATTTTTCTGTGATGCCGCAAATTTTTCGGGCAAAGTTGCGAAGCATCAAATATCCCTCTTCCGAGTGATTCACTTCCGGATGATACTGCATCGCATAGATACGGCGCGTTTCATCAGCGATCGCTGCATACGGAGAGTTTGCAGAGGTCGCAATCGGGGTAAACCCTTCCGGCAAAACGTCCACTTTATCCGAATGGCTCATCCAAACGATGCGGTCATCTTCACAATTTTCAAAAAGGGGCGAATTTTTTGTTTTGTCGATCGTCAGCTCCGCTTTTCCGTACTCATGATGATCGCTTCGAATAACCGACCCGCCAAAATCAGCGGCAATACGCTGCATGCCGTAACAAATACCCAAAACGGGGATACCCATCGTATACACACCTTGATCTACTTCGTAGGCATCTTTATTGTACACAGAGGATGGACCGCCGCTGAGTACTATCCCTTTTGGATTTTTCGCGCTAATAGCATCCAATTTTGTATGATACGGAAGTACTTCACAGTAAATTTTCTCTTCGCGCAAACGGCGAGCGATCAACTGAGTGTACTGAGAACCGAAGTCGAGGACGATAATACTGACATCTTTCACAAGTAAGCCTTTAAGTAGAGATGATTAGGAGGGGATAAATACCCTTTATATTATGAAAGGATACTCTAAACATATTTAGGACTTAATAAATGCCTAAAATAATAAATTGCAAATACCAAATAGCCACAGAGATAAAATAACCAATCAGTATCGTCCATGCTAATTTTATGTGGGAAGAAAACGTATAAACTCCCTGCATTTTCCCCATAACCCCGACGCCCGCTGCACTGCCGAAACTAATAAGGGATCCGCCGATTCCCGCCGTCATCGTTACGAGCATCCATTGCGCGTGATCAATAGCAGGGCTTGCTTTGAGTACCGCAGACATGACCGGGACATTATCGACAATCGCCGAAAGAAAACCCACCCCTATATTCACCAAAGTCGGATCGAAAAGAGTATAGAGATTTGCCGCATACGCCAAAAAACCGATAAAATGCAATGCACCGACCGCCGCCAAAATACCGAAGAAAAAGAGGAGCGTATTGTTCTCTATTTTACTCATCGCCAAAAAGATACTCACATCTTGGTGATGGTTTTTTTTGAGAAAATACATATAAATCTGTAAAAGAGAAAGGCCAAACAACATCCCCCACATCGGAGGCAAATGCATCACCTGCTTTCCTATCACGGCCAAGGCAATCGTCAGAGCGCCAAACGCAATGATAACTTTTCCCCCTTTTAAAATTTCAATCCTTTCCGCCGCTTCAGGATCCCCCTCTTTGAGAGGATCCAAGTCGGGAACATATCGGCTCAGGAGATACGCAGTCACCAGCCATCCTAAAAAGGAAGCCGGAAAAAGATAAAGAAAATCAATAAAAGCACCCTTTTCCGCGGCCCACACCATCAACGTAGTAATATCACCAAACGGACTCCATGCCCCTCCGGCATTCGCGGCGACCACCACATTGATGGCACTGGGGACCAAAAAGGCTTTATTCTCTTTTTCGATGGTCACTAACACTGTTGAGAGAATCAGCGCCGTTGTCAGATTATCCGCAACCGGCGAGATAAAGAATGCCAACAATCCCGTAATCCAGAATAATTCTCGGTAACTGTACCCTTTAGCAATCAATTTCGCCCTCAGTGAACTGAAAACTCCTCTCTCGATCAATGCCTCGATATACGTCATCGCAACAAATAAGAAGAAAAAAATCTCAGCAATTTCCAAAATCAGATGATCAACTTCTGACTCGAAAGCCGTAAAGCCAATCCCCTCGATCGCATAGTAAAATCCGATCACCACAAACATAAAGGTACCAATGAACAACGCCGGCTTTGCCTTGTCAATATGGTATTTCTCTTCGGTTGCTATAAAATAATACCCAACGACAAAGATCGCCAGCAAAAACCATCCCAGGGGATGGGCAACGAAATTGATGGCCCCTGCGTCGACGATAGGCAAATTCATACGGCATCGCCATGTTGAATATAATGAACCCCGATCGATTCGGTACGCTTCAAAGCCGATTGGACAATGCATCGGGCGCTAAGAAGACGAAGGCGAAGCAGCCTTCCGACGTCTGCGTTAAGCATCGATTCAATGATCTCCAACGCACCTAACAGCCCTTCTTTCGTTCGGACAATCGACACTTTTTCCCACATGATGCGGCGTAACGTATCTTTTTTTTCTTTGTCCGAGGGCAGCTCCAACGGCTCATCGGAGAGTGAAAATGGACTCGTACACCCGTCCATAGGTTCTTTCAAAATTGTCTGTGCCGCTTTTTGGGCAAATACGAGCCCTTCCAAGAGGGAATTGCTGGCAAGCCGATTTGCTCCGTGAACGCCCGTACACGCCGCTTCTCCAACAACATACAACCCTTTGACACCGGGAACTCTTCCTTCTAAATCACTCTTGATCCCCCCTACGGCGTAATGAAACGCAGGAGAAATCGGGACTTTATCTTTTGGCAGACGATACCCTAGATCATACAGTGCTTTGTAGATATTGGGAAAACGATGCTGAAAATACTCTTTCTCAAAATTTTCACACGAAAGATAGACACGGCTGGAAGTACGCTGTTTATAATCGAAAATAGCACGGCTAACAATATCACGCGGCGCCAACTCTCCCCGCTCGTCATACTCAAACAAAAAGCGGTAGCCGTTGTCATCGACGATATGGGCCCCCTCGCCACGCAACGCTTCCGTCAACAAAAGCTTTCGCGCACCCGTTCCCGACACAAATACCGTTGGATGGAACTGCATCATCTCCATCGATTCAAGAGCAATCCCTTTTTCAAGACAAATACCGTGAATATCGGCACTGATCGTATGGGCGTTGGTGTGATATTCGTACAGTGATCCGACGCCGCCGCTGGCAATAATGACATGATTCGCTTCAATCAGACGCCGTTTCCCTTCACTGTAGACTTCCACTCCGCAGCACTCGTGATCTTTAATCAACAAATCGGTAACGGTTGTATCGGAGAGCATCGGATGAGGATTTTGCTGCAATAAAAACAGATGCAAATAACGCCCCGTAGCATCTCCCCCTGCGTGCAAAATTCGATTACGAGAATGGGCTGCCTCTTTTGTATACAGAAGATTCCCGTCGCTATCCGTATCAAACGCAAATCCCCGCCGGATCAAATCTTCGATCACCTCTCTGGAACGTTCACTCATCATCTGAACGGCTTCAGGATTGCACATCCCGGCCCCCGCATCGAGGGTGTCTTGAACGTGCTGTCCCACATCCTCTGCATCATAGGCTGTCGTAACGCCGCCTTGCGCATAATAGGTGTTGCATTCCCACGGATGTGATTTATTGATCACCAAAACTTTGAGATATTTTGGCAAGGCAATCGCGGCATACAGCCCGGCAATCCCTGAACCGATAATAACGACATCATAACGCAACGCTTTTCTCCTGTGGAACCGGTTTAGCTTCATAATACGGAGGCGCTTTATATCCGCATCCGCCTAATCCAAGCATCCATACGATACCCATCAAAGCGATTATCGAGCCTTTTGCCATTATTTCTCCAATAATATCTTAAAAGAGGATGGTATAATAGCTACCATAAATTATTGATTAAGTAACGGTTATGATTGAAAAAATACGGACTTTACCCCATCGTGCCGGGATTTACCAATATTTGGACGCCAAGGGGCGAATTCTTTACATAGGAAAAGCCAAAGATCTCTCCAAACGGGTCAAAAGCTATTTCAACCTTACTCCCTATCTTTCCCCGAAGCCGACACTCTCCTTGCGTATCCAAAAAATGCTCGCAGAAACCGTATCACTCCATTATATGATCGTTGAAAATGAGCACGATGCCCTGATTTTAGAGAACTCTTTGATCAAACAGCTGAAGCCAAAATACAATATTCTTTTACGGGATGATAAAACCTATCCGTACATTTACGTCAATCTCGATGATGCTTATCCCCGCTTTGATATTACCCGCAAAGTGATCAAAGGAAAAGGGATACGCTATTTCGGCCCTTTTTCGACCGCGGCGAGAGATATCCTCGACTCCTTGTATGAACTTTTGCCCTTAGTCCAGAAAAAAAGCTGCCTGACATCCAAAAAAGCCTGTCTTTTTTATCAAATGAACCAATGTTTGGGACCCTGCGAATTTAGCGTCGATACCGTGCACTACCGGGAATTAGTGGAGACGGCCATCCGATGGATACAAAATAAAGAGCTTCTCCTCCCAAAACTTCAGGCCAAAATGGAATTTTATGCCGAAGAACTCCGTTTTGAGGAGGCAAAAATTTTACGGGATCGGATTGAACGTATCGGACGCAGCACCGAACACTCCCAAATCGATCTTGCGTCCCAGGAGGCCTACGATATTTTCGCGATTGCGACCGATGCATCGCGCGGGTGTATTGTCCGTTTGTTTATCCGAGACGGCAAAATTGCCTCCAGCAGCTATGATTTTTTTGCCAAAAACGAGCTCTTTTCACTCGATGAAGCATATGAACGTGCTTTGGTGAATTACTACGGCAGTGAAAAGCCCCCGATTATTGCTCCCATTTTGCTCTACGAACCGTTTGAATCACTCGATTGGGTCATCGAACACCTCAGCCAGTTATTTGAAAAAAAAGCGTTTATCGATGTCCCTAAACGAGGAATTAAAAAAGAACTGGCGGCATTAGCCTATACCAATGCCGTCGAATTGCTCCGAACCCCTAAAAGTGGTAACCATCTCCTGCTGGAACAGATAGCTGACGTGTGTCATCTGGAAAACACCCCGCATCGTATCGAAGTGTTTGACAACTCCCATTTGGGAGGACAAGCTGCCGTGGGTGCCATGATTGCCTATGAGGACGGGGGGTTTGACAAAAAAGGGTATCGTACCTACCATTTGGAACACAAAGACGAGTATTCCCAAATGCGCGAAATGCTTTCCCGCAGAATACAGGGATTTACCGATAATCCTCCCCCCGATTTATGGGTTATCGATGGAGGAGAAACGCTACGAGCCCTTGCATTGGATTTATTGCATTCCAATGGCACCTGCATCGATGTCATCGCCATCAGCAAAGAAAAAATTGACGCAAAAGCGCACCGGGCCAAGGGGGCTGCACACGATATTCTCCATACTGCTGAGGGTATTTTACGACTTCAAACCAGTGATCAGCGATTGCAATGGGTGCAAATGCTGCGGGATGAAGCCCATCGCGCGGCGATCACTTTTCATAAGAAAAGCAAACTCAAACAAGATCAAAGTTCAAAGCTCTTGAGCATTCCGGGCGTTACACAGGGGAAAATTCACAAACTGCTCGATTATTTCGGAACCTTTGACGCCATCGCTAAAAGTGATTTTGCAACCTTACAAGAGCTGATAGGAACATATGGGGCTAAAAATATTCACAATTATTATAATCCTAGCGAATCTAAGTAATCTTTTATAGAGTTTATGCCATATTCCTTAACATTATGTTCTCATGTCAGTTATTTTACTTAAGGAGTAATTATGGATAGACCTATCCCCGTCGATGAAGAATATTTCTTTGAAGGACGTGCTATCGTCAGTGAAACGGATTTAAATGGAATTATTACGTTTGCCAATAGACGTTTTTGTGAAATTTCAGCCTATAGTGTCGATGAACTTGTAGGGCAGCCGCACAGTATTATCCGTCATCCCGATATGCCAAAAGCGGCCTTTGAACAATTATGGAAAACAATTTTGTCGGGTACTATTTGGCACGGGCTCGTCAAAAACCTTCGTAAAGATGGAAAATATTACTGGGTTGATACCGAAGTCTCCCCTATGTATGACAACAGTGGAACGCTAAAAGGGTACATGGCGGCACGTAAACCTGCTTCACGTAAAAATATTGAAGAGACCGCTCTGCTCTATCAAAAAATGCTCGAGCAAGAAAGCTAAGGGAGAACATAGTGTTACTATACGATCATAAACAACAATTTATCGGTATCGATGATGAAGGGCTTCGTCTCCTGAATTACGCCTCGCTTGAAGAACTATTAAGCGTTTGTTCGGATGTTGCCGATTTATTTGCAAACGAACCAGGATATATCCACAATTTTAAAGGGTTTGGATGGATTGATTTTCTTCTTCATGCCGATTCAGATGCATCCAGCGCCCTTGTACACGGAAACGGACGCACCTTCTCATGCCGTCTCAGCGTTACCCCTTTTCATTTGTGTGATCATCCCGCACAAAGCGCTTACCGTGTTGAAATGTCTCAGGTTAAAAATCTGAGCGGCGAAGAGTTCAAACCGCATACGATCGTATCCAAAGCGGCGGAAACAGAGATTTTTGCTGCTGCGCCCGAGGTGCAGGAGCCGACTCCCTCACCGCTTCCGGACTATACCCATCTAACCCCGACGCGCTTAAGCGAACCCACCGTTCTGGATATCCCGGAGGTTGAACCTGTCGGATTCGATGAACTCGAGGATATCTATGCCGATCTTACGGCACCGCTGAGTGAAAAAGAACTCGATACCTTCCCTGAAGAAAAACCCTCAGAGAGTCTCATTCCTGCCGCTCCTGTGACTGAAAAACCGATCATAGCAGAGAAACCCCCTATGCTTGGGGATACCCGTTACAGCAGCGATGAAAAAGAATTTCTCTCTCATCATAAAGTAGACCGTTCCTACAAATACGATCCGAATATTGCGGCAAACGAGCTTGGACTTCCGGTAGATTTGATTGAAGAATTCATTGGGGATTTCATACAGCAGTCGCACGATTTTAAAGAAGAACTTTTTCAAGCGGTGCTAAAAAGCGATTTCAATAATCTGCATATCCTTTCGCACAAGCTTAAAGGGGTTGCTGCCAATCTTCGGGTTGAAGATGCATTTGAAACACTGAGTGTTATCAATACTTCTACCGATTTAATAGAAGTCGAAGCCAATCTCAAATATTTTTATTCGATCATTGCCAAACTTGAGGGAAAAGATCTCCCTGAAGAGAGCTACAGCTCTTCTGCCGCTGAGCCGTTAAACGAACCAGAAGAGTATCTCTCCTCTGCACAAATTGCCCCTGCAGCCGTTGACGATATTTATGCATTTTCTCTTAAACAAGACAATGAACCGCTCATCATTCACGAAGAAGAGATCCTTCGTGAGGATGAAATCGTATCGCCTCCTATCGGGAATGATGATCCGTTTAAAAAAGAATTTTTAACCCTGCATGAGGATATTCTCAGCCAACCGGATACGGTAAAAACAGAGGAAAATTTCCTCGAAGAACCGCTGGAAGATACGACCGTCACGCTCCATTATGATCTGAATTCGATCGCCGGAGCCTTGGGTATTGAACCCATGTTTATGGAAGAATTACTCCGTGACTACAAAAATGACGCACAAACCGCAAGTCAGAAAATCACTCAGGCGATTAACGCGTTTGATACCCATACTTGGAAAGAAAATGCCTCGAAGCTCAAAGGGATCAGTGACAATCTTCGATTAACTGAAATCTCTGAAGAACTGGCGCTTTTATCAAAAACCAATGACGCACAAGAAGCGAAAAAAGCCTCTGCACGGCTTGTTAGCTATCTTAATCAACTTTAAGAGGATCCACATATGCATTTAGGACTTAAAAATCGACTTCGTCTGATCAGTCTCTTTCCGATATTGATCTTATTTTCACTTGCCAGTTATTACATGTACACCTCTTATGTAAGCTATCAGGCTGCCCAAAACCTTCAAACTCGTCTTGAAGAGAACAAACAGCTTAATACCTTAATCAATAATATATCAAGAGAACGCGGTATGACGGTGATGTATTTGGGAAGTGCCTCTGCAGCCACGTTAAAATCCCTTCATGCTCAGCGCTCGATCGTTGATGACTCTATCAAATCCTTTAGCGCAAGCTATAGTTCTCCTAAAATCGCAAGCGTGATTGCTTCGCTCGAAAAATCACGTCTTCAATCACGCCCTTCGGTTGACAACCGAACGGCTGACTTCGATGAAATTTTCAATGATGTTTATGGAAAACCCCAAGAAGCATTGATTCATGAACTCTCAACCCTGGCAAGCGGCCAATTGGATGAACAAGTCGCTTCTATAGCCAACAGCTATCTTTCACTGGTACGTGCCAATGAATACAGCAGCTTGGAACGTGACTATCTCACCTATTTGCTCGCTCGCGGAACCGCACTGGAAGATGAAGAGCTTGACCGATGGCTCACATTGGTTGCGAATGCCGATGCCTTAAACATTGAAGGACTGACCAACAAAGCGGTTCAAGCGACCCTGAAAGCGTCCCTCTTTTCGGAAGACAATACCGAACTCTTTCAAGATATCACTTCTGAGCGTGGCAGTATCTTGCGGATCAGCGGAGAAGGAAGCTATGAAACCCAATCCGGTATTTGGTTTGCCATGCTCTCTGAAAAAATCAATGCGCTGAATGAAGGAGAAAAAATTCTTCTTGATGCAATGGACAATCGTGCAATGGCTATCCAAACGCAAGCGCTGCAATTGTTAATCCTCTCCATCACGGTTTGGTTTGCATCGATTTTAATCGGAGTACTGGGGATATTGCTTTCAAACGAAATTGCAAAAAATATTAAGAATCTCGAGTCTGTTCTAAAACGCGTTGCGGAAGACACCCACGATAACGAAGCTGAAACACTCAGCAAATCTATCAACCTTGACACAGCGGCGGGTACGGCACAAGCCTATGCCCTGTTAGAGCGTATCATTGAACAAACGATGAACGACAAACAATATGCACAAGAAGCCAGTGAAGCGAAATCGATGTTCTTGGCGAACATGTCACACGAAATTCGAACGCCGCTGAACGGTATTGTCGGATTTACCGAACTGCTCAAAGATACCGAATTGCACGATGAACAGCGTGAGTTTATTGAAATCATTGAAAAAAGTTCTGAAAACCTACTCGAAATTATTAATAATATTCTTGACCTCTCCAAAATTGAAAGCAACAAACTGGAGATTGAAGACATTGCCTTCAATCCGTTGGATGAATTTGAGAGTGCGGTGGAAGTGTATGCTGTCCGTGCTTCTGAAAAACACATCGATCTTGGATGTTTCATTGACCCAAGCCTTGAGCGCCCTCTCAAAGGGGATCCGACTAAAATCAAAGAAGTTATCATCAATCTTCTCAGCAATGCGGTCAAATTTACGAATGCCGGGGGAAGCGTTAATGTCGATGTCCGTCGGCTTGAGTCGGATGAACCGAATCGTGCACTCATACGCTTCCAGGTCAAAGACAGCGGTATCGGTGTTACCAGTGAGCAAAAATCTCGTATTTTTGAAGCCTTCTCCCAAGCGGATACTTCTATTACCCGTAAATACGGAGGGACCGGTTTAGGTCTAACGATATCAAGCCGTTTCGTTGAACTCATGGGAGGACAGCTTGATCTTGAAAGTACTCCAGGGAATGGAACCATGTTCTTCTTCACCCTCTCATTTGAAGAGATTGAAACGCTAAACGAGCCGATTAAAGGGTCTTTTTCCAATATCAATGCCGTGATTCATGAGAGTAAATCCAAGAAAAAACTTCAGACAACCTATTTGAAAGAGTATCTCGATTATTATGGAGTGAGTTACACCACGTTTCATGATTTGGATGAACTGAAAATTCTCGAGCGACAAGTCAATTATGACCTCTTGTTTATCGACAATGACTATGCTCATGATGATGATCTGGCTAAATTTGCCTCTTCACAAGAACAGATGGTCCTTATTACCAAATCGTATTACATGAAAAAAATCGACTCGATGGAATTGGATCTTTTCAAAGTTCTGTACGAACCGCTCAATAGCAGTAAAATTCGCTCGGTTCTCGAATCGTATGATGTAGAAGGATTTAGCAGCCGAAAACAAAAAACATCACGTCGTAAAAAATTCGATGAAAAGAATTCACGATTCGCGGCATCCGTTCTTGTTGCCGAAGACAACATCATTAACCAAAAACTGATCCGACGCACCTTGGAAGATTTAGGATTAGAAGTAACCCTGGCCAACAATGGATTAGAAGCTTTTGAAAAACGAAAAAATGGTCAGTATGATCTCATTTTTATGGATATACAAATGCCGGTACTCGATGGTATTGAAGCCACCCAGGAAATCCTCGATTATGAAGAAGATTACGATCAGCACCATATTCCGATCATTGCACTCACGGCCAATGCTCTCAAAGGGGACCGTGAGCGTTTTCTTGCAGC
>DASUMY010000035.1:0-4535 GCA_036277435.1 Sulfuricurvum sp. | reverse complement strand
TGCCCATACATTCATAGCCGACTTGCTGTTTTTTTTCACGCGAAACATCACCAACGTACTTGAACGGTCACTTTTAGAATGGACGAATTGTACATCAACGACTCTTAATTTGACAGCTTCAAACGCACTGCAAATTTGGGCAAATTGTCGTGCATCATAACAGATCACGGCTGAACCCTGCGATCGCAAAAGCTTCGCTATTTTTTGGGCATACGCCTCTATGGGCATATGAACATTGTAACGTGCCTGATGGATCATCACATTTTCGGAGCGTGCAGAGCCTTCATGATAAAAAGGGGGATTAGAGACAATCCAATCAAACCCCTCTTTGTCCTCATACTCCAAAAAATCACACTCATGCAAAACATACTCTATATGGTTGATCTGCGCATTCCGTCTGGAAAATTGGGCATAAACACTCTGTTTCTCAACGGCTTCGAGCCGTACATCGCAGTCACGCCCTGTGAGCAGTCCCACGATACCGCATCCCGCCCCTACATCGAGCATTCTCCCTTTGGGATTAAATTGTGTGATAAATCCGTACAGCAAAATCGAATCGCTGTTGTAACAATAGCCACCGTCGGGCTGATAAAGAAGCAATTGAATCCCTTTGGGTTATAATTTAATTATTATATCGTTTACGAGGTTTACTAATGATTATCATCCCTGCCCGTCTCGCTTCCACCCGCTTTCCCGAAAAAGTTTTAGCCGATATCGGTGGTTTGCCGATGGTGATCCGTACGGCCAAACGGGTCGCGTCCATCGACCGTGTCGTCGTCGCCTGTGACGATGAAAAAATTCTCGAAATCTGTGCTGCGCACGGTGTCGAAGCGCGTCTCACCTCCACTACCCACAAAAGTGGAACCGACCGTATCAACGAGTGCGCCCAGATCATCGATGTCCCCGATGATGAACTGATCATTAACGTCCAAGCGGACGAGCCGTTTATCGAAACAGAAGTATTGGAACTGTTGATCGAACGCCTCAACACCCTCAAAGCGCAGAACACCCCCTTCATCATGGCAAGCTGTTACAACGCGATCAACACCGAATCAGCCAATGATCCCAACCTCGTAAAGGTCATCACCGACGTGGATCATAACGCGATCTATTTCTCCCGCTCACCAATCCCCTTCAACCGCAGCGGGGAAGCGTCGTATTTTGGGCATATCGGGATCTACGGATTTACGAAAAAGTCGCTCCACGATTTTTGCGCCCTCGGGGAAGCACCGCTCGAAGATATCGAAAAGCTCGAACAGCTGCGCGCGCTCTATCACGGCAAAAAAATTTCGATGGTCAAAGTCGCCAGTGCAGGATTCGGGATCGATACCGTTGAGGATTTGGAGCGGGCAAAAAAAGTGTTCGGATTTTGAGGTAAAAAATTTCCTCCTTTTTCTTCCTGCTATACTATTGCTATGTTTAAGGCGTACAATAGATAAACGGATACCAAAGGAGAAACCATGTTACTCATCGAGATATTTACCGACTACATTCTTAACCGCAAAAGCCTCAAGGAGTACGTAGAGGTACGAAAAGGGATCAAAACGCGGGGAGAGTTTAATGATGCGTCGTTGATCAAAGCGGAAGAGAACCTTCAGCGGCTCAAAGTCGAAGAGCCTGAAATTTACGAGGGGATGTACCAAACACTCGCCCAAATATACAAACAAAACTCCGGTCTGATGATCGAATACCCGCTCGATTTTGTTCGGCAAATCTTAAAAATGTACGAAGGCCCATTAACCCCGCGCCAAGTGTATGAAGAGTATAAACGCTTATTAGATCATTACCATCACGATGCGTGACAAACGTCTGTAAAATTGATGTTTTAAAAGAAATTATAGAAGAGGAAAAGAAGGAAAACTGCCTCGAAAGAGGCAGACGTTCTAAAAGCAGAACTTAGATGTTATCGCGGATACCAAGTTCAGCAATGATTTTGTTGTAGCTTACACGATTGGTACGTTTCAAATAACGCATCAAACGGCGACGCTGACCAACAAGTTTCAAAAGACCCAAACGTGAAGAGTGATCTTTCTTGAAAGTTTTAAGGTGTTCAGTCAATTCAGCAATACGAGTTGAAAGAAGTGCAATTTGTACTTCGCTTGAACCGGTATCACCAGCAGTTCTTTGGTATTGTTTGATAATTTCGCTTTTTTTAGCCGTATCTAAAGCCATAATAGCCTCCTGATGGGTAGATTAATTTACTTGATCAGACAATTCTTGTCAAGCAGGGTCGGAATTATAGCAAAAAAACTCCTCTTTTGCGGTAAATAACTCTCTAATAATTTTTAGCTATAATTGCCTAATAAAATTACACAGGAGGCAAAGCGATGTTAATGACGAAAGCGAGCGAATATGCCCTATTGTCACTCATCGTTTTAGCAAAAGCGCAAAAGCCGCTGGATGCTGACACCCTCTCTCGTGAACTTGATATTTCCAAAAGTTTTCTGGCCAAGATACTGCAATCATTGGCTCGAAAAGGGATTTTAAAATCGTTCAAAGGGGTCAACGGCGGATTTGAACTGGCCCGAAAAAGCAGTGAAATCACCGTCCTTCAAGTGATGGAAGCGGCAGAGGGGAAAACGCTTGCCGTATTCAACTGTGCCCCTTCCAAAGAGGATTGCCCGTCTAACAAAGCAACGACCTGCGGACTATGGCCTTTTTTAAACCGATTGCAAGGGAAAGTGGATGCTTTTTTAGGTCTCCTTACCCTCGAAGCCATATTAGAAGAGTAACGCTTGGCAAAAGCAAAACGAACACCCAACGCCCAATCCATCGTTTCGGCCATATTCGCATCGCGTGATTTAAGTGTCGTCGTTTTCGTTATGGCCATTTTGGCGATTATTATTGTTCCCCTGCCCAGCGAAATGCTCGACTTGCTCCTTGCCGTGGTTATTGCCGTATCGGTTCTCATTTTATTGATATCGCTGTATATCCCGCGACCCACCGACTTGACGACCTTTCCGACTTTGTTGCTGATCGTGACACTCTTTCGTTTATCGCTGAACATCGCAACCACGAGGATGATTCTTTCGCACGGGCACGAAGGGCCTGAAGCCGTCAGTGATATCGTTACCAGCTTCGGGAACTTCGTTATCGGCGGCAATTACGTCATCGGAGTCATTATCTTCAGTATCATCGTCTTGATCAATTTCATGGTTATTACCAAAGGTTCCAATCGCGTCGCCGAAGTAGCGGCACGATTCACCCTCGATGCGATGCCCGGAAAACAAATGGCGATTGATGCCGACCTCAACAGCGGTCTGATTGACGAAAGCGAAGCGAAACGGCGACGTGCGGAAATTTTACAAGATGCCAATTTCTACGGGGCTATGGACGGATCGGGCAAATTCATCAAAGGGGACGCGATTGCCGGTATCATCATCACGATGATCAATATTATCGGCGGTTTCTTGATCGGTATGTTCCAGTTTGATCTGGACGTCTCCACCAGCGCCCAAACCTATACTATTTTGACCATTGGGGATGGATTGGTTTCTCAGATACCCGCACTCATCATCTCCACCGCAACCGGTATCATGATCACCCGTGCTTCGAATGACGAAGGGAACTTCGCCGAGGGCAGTATCAAACAGCTGATGGGAAATGCCAAGGTTATGATCATCGTGGGAGTCATCATGCTGATGTTTGCCGCAGTGCCTGGGCTTCCTACTCTCTCGATGGGATTTGTCGGCTTGGTCTTTGTAGGGCTGGGGTATGCCCTGCATCGATATGAAAAAGGGGACTTTGTCCTCACCCCCTCCGCTACAGCCGTCCGCAAAGGTGCTTTGGCTACCCCCGGAAGCGCTCCCGGTGCACCGGGTACCCCATCGGCATCCGCTCCTCGTAAAAAAACGAACGAAGAGATTGCCAAAGAAGAGGAAGCGGCTCTCGAAGATATCCTCAAAATCGAGATGCTGGAACTAACGCTTGGGTATCAGCTCATCCGTCTTGCTGACAGCAGCCAAGGGGGAGATTTGCTGGAACGTATCCGCTCGATGCGCCGAAAAATCGCGTCCGATTTTGGATTTCTAATGCCGCAGGTTCGGATTCGGGACGATTTGCATCTGAAGCCGACCCAATACTCTATTTTGCTCAAAGGGGTTACCATCGGTGATGGACTGATCCAGCCCGATCGATATCTCGCCATGGACAGCGGAATGGCTATCGGAGAGATTGCAGGGGAAGCGACCAAAGAACCGGCATTTGGTCTGGATGCGTTTTGGATAGCTCCGGAGCTCAAAGAAGATGCCATCATGAACGGCTACACCGTCGTTGACCCGGCAACCGTTATCTCCACGCACATGAGCGAATTGGTCAAAAAATACGCCGAAGAGCTGTTGACGCGACAAGAGACGCAAATCCTCATCGATAAGATCAAAAATGATTATCCTGTCGTTATAGACGATGTCCTCAAAGTTGCCAATATCGGACTTGTCCAGCGCGTCTTCAAAGCGCTTTTGCATGAACGGGTCCCGCTCAAAGATATGATTACGATCCTCGAAACGATTGCCGATGTTGCCGAATACACCAAAAGT
>DASUMY010000034.1:0-7651 GCA_036277435.1 Sulfuricurvum sp. | reverse complement strand
CATTACAATACCTTTATCAGCCCGACAAATATGGACGATTCTTACAGTCATTCCAGGTCAGGTGATAACTATAAATTTAAAAGCATTCTTTTATCATTCATAAATATCTTTTCCTATCGCCCGCTACAGCATAGCCTTGATATCCGCGATCACTTTTTCTTTATCCAGCGGGTGGGTATGGTAGATATTTTTTAACAGCAGTGTCCCGTTTTTATCCCGTTCAATCAGATAAAGGTGATCGCTATGGTCTAATTCACCGGGCTCGTTTAGCCGTTTGGCGATAAAGAGGCTGAATTCCTTGTCGATCGAATCGAGCTCTTTTTGGTTCAAATGTATTCCGATAAAATTCCGATTGATCCCATGGGCATACGCTTGCGGAAGATGCGGTTCCATTTCCGGAACAAGGTTAACGAAAGAGAATCCTACAAGAGGTTTCAGCGGGGAAAACCGGGGGGATTCATAGAAAGCGGACAATTCATGCAACATCGGGGTACAGACCTTCTGACACCCTACGTACCCGAAAAATACGAGTTGAAATCGTTTTGGATTTTTTTGGAGATAGGGAGCGTTGATCGTTTCATCCGTCGCTTTTTTGCCATTTATCGGATTGGCCGATGCCTCCGACAAAAAAAACAAACCGGCGATTATAAAAAGGGGCAAAAAAATAAATAGCGGGTGCCTTCGAACTTTTGTATGATGCATATCAAGACTTCCTCTTTCGTTGATAGATAATGTTTGATCATACCATATTAGGTATGAAATGAAATTTTAGCTTTTGGAAACACAGAAAATACGACTAAACAATCCCTTTGTTGTCAATGCCGGACATTATATTCGTGTATGCAAAGTTATTATATAATCAAATAAAAATTAAAAAGGATTTTTCCCATGTCAAAAAAGCTTATCGTATCGTTTCTTCTGGGTTTTTCGTTTACTGCGGCCATACACGCGGCAACTCCCTCAGAAGTTTATAAATCGCTCGGCGCTTTGGAGGGGGAGTGGAAACTCTCAAAAACCGAACAACAGCAAGGAAGCTGCCATTTTGATAATCCTGATGAAGTAGAAATCGGAATTGCCTTCAAATACATCGGAAGAAATACCACCATACAGGAAGATTTGTTGCCCGGAACCGAAAAGCAGATGGTGACCATGTACCACTGCAGCGATATCGCCTGCTCGAATATCAAAGGGACCCACTATTGCGTCAAGATGAATCAGCCGCAATACCTCGCCAATCTCAAAGAAAGTACACCCAACAAAATTGTTATGGAATGCGATATGAGTACCGAACTGTGCAACTCCAATGAGAACTATGTATTTAAAGTTATCCATGAACTCTCAGCAGACGGCAAACGTCTAAAAAGTTCGTATCTGAGTAAAAAAGATAAAAAGCCGATCCCGAGTACTATTTGTCATTTCGAGAAATAATCTTTATCCAGGGTATAAAATTTTGAACCGGATTTGTGCAATCCCGTCTAGTGCAAGGAAAGCTCCCAGTTGATCCGCATGTCCAGAAAAACATCCATGATATTCTTCGGATCGAAGAGGGAAATTCCTCGTTCCCACTCTCCTGAGTGGGAATGCAGACTAATTCAGTAAAAATTACTACAATACGTTCATAGAATGAATCGTATGATACTAAGGACAACCCATCAAACCCTCAAACACCAATAAAAAACCTGCTCCTAAACGAGATTATTCCAAACCGAAACCAAGCTTTGCACGTAAAGCACCGCCGAAAAAAGAGAGTGTCGAGACGACACAAAAAAATGAGATCAAAGCGATGTTTATGAACTGGTTCAAATCGAGCCGTGCCGTTGCAGGGCATGTGATGACCAAACAAGATGTCATCAACGCTATTTTGAAAAAGCTGGATTCCAAACAAGACCGCCCTTTTCAAATAGCGATGGACGAGCTGAAAAGTGACGGTGTGATTGAGATCAAAGATGACGGCGTCACCTTGGTATTGACCCAAAAAGGTGCCGAGCGTCTTTAACACAGTTTCTAAAAAAAGCGTATACTTTTATCAAATGAACAAAGAGAAATGACATGAAATACATAGCACAAGTTGATTTCCCCTATCAGGGGCCGTTTGGTAAAGAAATGAGTACAGCCATGACCGATTTGGCGCAAGATATTGCGAAGGAATCGGGGCTGTTGTGGAAAATTTGGACAGAGAACGAAGAAAACAAGAGTGCAGGAGGCATCTACTTGTTTGACAACGAAGCGGATGCGAAACGCTATGTACAAAAACATACCGCGCGCCTCGAATCTTTTGGGATTACCGATATCCGCGCTATGATCTTTGCCGTCAATGAAGAACTCAGTCAAATAACCAAAGCCCTTTTATAACTCCCCTTTGACAGCGCAGGCGGATGAAACACCCATTAGGTTATAATACTGAAAAATAACCCAAGGCTCTCTCCCCATGTCAAAACACCCTACACTCCTCCAACAATTTCGCTCTTTCTGTTTTCAAAACAATGCCACGGATATTGAAAAGGCCATCGAGTACTTCGCCGTATTCGGAGGTATGGGGTGGAGCGTGGATATGACAAAGCCGCTGGAACAACTGATCGAAGAGAAGGTTTTGGCAAACTACCGATACATCCATGGGGACATTACCAAGATCACTCAGAGCAACAAATCATACCATTCGCTTCTCACGGCATTGGCAAGCGGAGATCGACGGGAACACTCGGCATTCCGACGCGCTAACCTGCCCCGAAAAGAGGGAGAGGAATCGGCCTCTTTTTTGATCAAAAATGGCTTACTGACCAGCGAGAAATCGCAAGAAGAACCTGCCGACATAAACGAAGAGGTCTCTGAACGGCTGCTGTTCACCTCTCCCTTTATGCGTTTTTGGTTCTCCTCGATCTCACCTTATTATAAAGGGATCAAAGAGGGGGATTTCACCGAGGTCAAAGAGCGGTGGGAAAACACTAAACAGACATTTTTTGATCCGGTCTATGAGGGGCTCGTCAAAGAACTGGTCAAGCAAAGTTTAAAAGAAGACCCCGTGCAGAAAATCGGCTCCTACTGGGACAAAAACATCGAGATTGAGATACTAGGTCAGACAAAATCGGGCAAAATCGTCGCGGGCGCATGTAAGTATTCCAAAGCAAAAGCCAACAAAAGCGAGTTGAGCAAACTCGTAGAGAAATGCGATCGTGCGAAACTCAAAGCCGATATTTTTATCATCTTCTCAAAAAGCGGATTTTCCAGTGAGTTTAAAAAGGAAAAAAGCGATGTGCTCAAACTTTTTGCCCTCAAAAACCTCCGAATCCTGATCGACGAGCTGAGCGAAAAAGATCTCCTCGTCAACACCAACAAGAAGTATTAATCCCCTCCTAAATAGAAAGCCGCTTCCAGAAGCCGCTTTGCAGCCAAAGCCATGAGAGCACTAAGCAAACACTCCAGCCGATCACTTCGGCAAACCAGATGGAGCTCAAAGACAATCCTGCGATCAAGGCAGCGTAATACGCATACCCCAACACACACAATGAGACCATGATCTCTATGATCAAACTAGCGGCGGTATCCCCCGTTCCGGCTACGGCTGAACCGATGATGTCTCCCGGCACAGCGATCATCGTCGCAAATACAATGACCAACAGCGCTGCAATCGCCCCTTCGATCATCGCCTCATCCGGCGAGAAGATGGCCAATATCATCTCCGGGAAAAAGAGGGTGAGAAGCAGCACGGGAACGATCGTCAGATACCCCAATTTGACCGTTTTAAACACCAGTTTCCCAACATCTCGCTCATCCTTTTGTCCAATCAGATTGCTGACCATCGAGCACATGGTTTCAGCAAAAGCATCGATCGGAATCAGCAAGAGGGCATAGCAGCTGAAGATGATAGTAGCGATCGCCAATGCCTCTTCGCCGAGCTGTTCGATAATGAGAAAAAAGAGGAACCAGCGGACGGATTCTACCAGTACCTCCATCGAGACCGGTGCTGAAAGAACGGCCAGTGTTTTAGCCAAAGCAGAGTTCCATCTCTCAAACATAAAGAGGCCATAGATAGGAATGTAGCGCCGGCGGATGATATCGATCAATATGAATAAAGAGAAAGCGATCTCGGCGCTGAGTGACGCGATAGCAGCACCCTGTATCCCCATCTCTTTAAACCCGAAATTTCCAAAAATAAGGAGATAGTCAAGGAGAATGTTCACCCCGGCTAGGACCAATGTCGCTCCGATAAAGACACGCGTTCGGGAGATTCCCACATAAAAAGCGCTTAATGCGAGGTTGAAGGCATGAAAAAAGATTCCGAAGACGGCGATATGGAGATACGACTGAACCTCCGTATGAATCTCGCCGGACTGAAACAGCTCGATCGTCGCCAGCGGAAGGGCGAACAGAACCAGCAGTACCATCAGCGCACTGACACCCGCCAGTATATACAACCCCTGATTAAGCACCCTCCCGATCTGACGATGCCGCTCTTCCCCGGCTCTGCGCCCGATAGTAATCTGTATACCGTCGACAAAACCCAAAATCAGAAAGAGTGCCATTGCATAGATAGTTTCGGCCAACCCCAGTGCCGCGAGCTGTGTTGTCCCGTAGTGGGACAAAAAGATCGCATCGGTCGTCGCAATCACCGTCTCGCTGATACTGGCAATGATCAGGGGGAACGAGAGGATCCAAATGTTGCGATAGGTAGGTAAAAAACGGGTCAATGCAGCCATCGGTATGGTTATGTCAAACTAAGATCATACGATCTGCGGTTTAAATGCATCACCATGCACGACAAGAGCGCACCGCTTTTGAGAAATTCACTGAGATTGAAAAAGGCAACTTCAAAACCGTATTTGGAACCGATATCTTCGAGAATACGGTTTTTTTGACGTTCGCTTTCATAATAGGGGTCGCTGCGCTTCATTTCATACAAATTAGAAGCATTCAAAATGATGTTGCCCATTCGTACCGAATTGCAAAGGCCTGAATAGACGTCATCGGCCGTGATATCGATAATATTCGTCACCGCTTCGATCTGCTTGACTTCCTCTTTGGTGTACAGCCCGGTACAAACCAGAGTCTCCTTGCGCGTCAACGGGAAAACGGTGCAATCCAGATGATACAAGTAGGGATCACTCTCTTTTAGGCGGATGATCTTCATATCGAACTGCTCTTCCATCCAATCATACGAACGGTTGTCGGAACGTGTCCCGTATCCTCCCATATACACGTTTTCATACAGATGCTTCAGTTCCGCTTCCCCTTCAAAATGAAAGGGGGATATGAGGGTTTCGTATCCCATTTGATCGAAAAAATGTTTCCCCACCTGAGTTTCAGGGATGCGGACCTTGGAACTGAAATTTGAGAGAATGACGGTGTTGTGATCAGGAAGATGATCGATTACTACCCCCAAATTGGCCGTATAAACCAAATCCTGCAGCCCCTGAAGCCGAGGGGTGGGCAGAAGATAGACGACAGACTCCGCAGCCATGAAATTGTACAGCTGCAAAAACTGGTTGACTGCTTTTCGTACGTCCACATGACGCTCATCGGCCTTGAGCTCTTCCATCCACACATTATTCGGCATGTTAGCATTCAGTGAAAAAGGGACATTCAGCAAATACGCAGGAGATTCGAGCGTTGTCGGATTACGATCCGGCACACTCACGAATTCGTTTGAAACTATTTGCTGTCGTGCATGGTAGGCTCTCATAAAACTCCTTGGAGTGATTTTTCGGTAATCTTGACGACCGGATCAACTCCGGCTTCAACATGGGTTCCCGCCTTTACGATCGGCGTGTATTCAAAACGATTCGAAAGGGGGATAATCAAATCCACCTGTGAACCATAGCGGATCATCGAAAAACGCTGATTTTGCGCAAAACTCTGATTCTGTTTGAGTCGAAAAGGGGTGATACGGTCGACATCATAATCGGCGATCTGCAAAACATAATATTCCTGTCCCAGCCCCATACTGAAGACCGTATTGAGAAGACGCTGGTTATTAAAAAGGTAGTCGGCGTTTTCGGTATTCAAATTCAGTTTCTCAACCAAATTTTTCTCAATATCCAGCATGGGAAGGTTGTGCGTACCGATCGTATCAAGTTCTTTGTAGGAGAGACGGCCGCTGTAGGGGATACGGTTGACATGGACATCGTAAAAGGTCATAAAAATCCCGATTACGAGACTCTCTTTGTCATACGTCTCATCGCGCATGGCATCTTGCAGCGAATACGATTTGCCTTTGATGTCCACAATTACCTCATCGGCTTTCACGACATCCGCATACAAAACAA
Source organism: Sulfuricurvum sp. (assembly GCA_036277435.1). Lineage (GTDB taxonomy): Bacteria > Campylobacterota > Campylobacteria > Campylobacterales > Sulfurimonadaceae > Sulfuricurvum. The sequence continues at coordinate 1,391 of DASUMY010000034.1, read as the reverse complement.
CACCGTCTGCCGGTGCAAAAAAATAGGAGCTGTCCGAATAAACAGCCCTATTCGGATCGCGAAAAAAATACTCTTCGGAGAGCCATTTCATCGGACGCTCCATTATGGGTTCGACCTCTGTCTCAATCCATTCGCGCAGTCCCTTGGCCATACAGTTCACCCTTCTCGATTCGGAGATCTATTAAAAATAATGTTATCACGGTTTTTCAAAGAATCATCTGAAATGCATACCTCCGACGTATGGGCGGCACCGACCTTCCCTATCGGATTCATCACACAGCACGGAGCCCAAGCTAAAATAGAGTAGAATTTCGTCCAAAAATATAAAAGGATCATTCTATGGCATGGGCAACCGCACGACATATTTTAGTAGCAACCGAAGAAGAGTGTAATACGCTCAAAGCACAAATCGAAAACGGCGAATCCTTCGAAAGCGCTGCGGCAGAGCACTCTAAATGTCCCTCAGGGAGAAAAGGGGGCGATTTAGGAAAGTTTGGTCCGGGACAGATGGTTCCTGAATTTGACAAAGCGGTATTCACCGGCGACGTCGGCGTTTTATACGGTCCGATCAAAACCCAATTCGGCTACCACTTGCTCGAAGTAACCGCCAGAGGTTAAGGTTTTTTTTTCCCAACCTCCTCGTTGGGAATGTATAGTGCATCAGCACATTACCCCATATCATCACCTTCCGTACAACATTCATCCCCTTAGCGATCTTCTTTTTACAATAAATTTACAGATTATCGAGTACACTATTCGTCTATGCAGTAATGCAATACCCTAAAAGGATGTGCGAATGAAAACAAAGGTCATATCGGTTTGTCTCACGCTTGCCGCCACAGCAATGATGGCTCAGCCGGTCACGTACGAAACAGAGGCCAATCTTATCACGAGCGATATTGAATATGTTCCGGTGACCCACTCCGAACCGGTTTATTCAACGATTACCAAAAATATTCCGCATGAAGTATGTCAGGATCAGCAAGTACCCCTCCAGCGACAAAGCGGCGGGAACAGCGTTGTCGGCGGCATTGTTGGTGGAATCATTGGCGGGGTGTTAGGTCATCAGATTGGAGGTGGAAGCGGAAAAGTTGCTGCAACGATCGGGGGTGCGGCCGTGGGAACAATGATCGGACAAAATGCCGGCAATGATCCTCGAACCACCTACCAAACAGTGCGTCGATGTGTCATACAGTATGAAACCAAAAGCGAGAAGGTCCTTACCGGATACATCAACTATGCCAAATACCGCAACCAAGACATTGCAAAAATGAGCGATGAACCGCTTAAAGAAATAAAAGTGACCAACTCTTTTAGTTTTTAAAAAGAGACCATCACCCTATCAAGGAGTCAAAATGAAAAAAATACTACTGTTAAGCATAGCCCTTGCG
>DASUMY010000033.1:0-4032 GCA_036277435.1 Sulfuricurvum sp. | reverse complement strand
GTCTATAAAATGGGGAAAAAGCGTAAGGGCTGATTGGAAAGCAATGGTATAAATGATACAATGAGCCCAATATAACTGCAGTTGCAATTTTAGGATATAAAGAAATGATGAAATTAAACAGTTTGCGTGTTTCAGCGATATTGGCGTGTTTATTGGCAACGTCTTCCCATGCGTTAAAGACCGAAGATCGTACCCTTAAAAGTAACATGCAAGTAGAGTATTCAAAAATACCGGGCGAGGTTGATTCATTGACGGAAATGGTGACAAAAGGCGAACTGTATGGACGTCTTCGTTCCAATAACTTTTGGTACGATTATGATGCTCCCGACACAGTCACTTCCCAGGATCACGATAAATTCGGTATTGGCGGCAACATCACGTATAAAACGGCTTTTTATCATGGATTGGGTGCAACGGCCGGTTTTTATGGTGCGATACCCTTAGGTGCCGATAATGTAGAAGAAGGTGCCAATTATACAAAAACAGCCAAGGATTTATATCGAACACGCGCTGACGGATCCGAAGCTTCCATTGGTGTTTTTGCCGTTGCGTACGGTGAGTATAAAACGGCTCATAATGATGTGATGATTGGACGTCAGATTGTAGACTCCATTTTACTCTCTTCGAATGATGCCAAAATGATCCCGAATACGTTTGAAGGTGTGATGTTCCAAAATACGAACCTTCCGGATACGAAAATCCGTTTGGGGTATTTGATGAGTCAAAAATTGCGTGACCATCAAAATTTTCACAGTATCGTTGCGTATGCAGCAAGAGATGAAAATGATGATGGTGCTTCGCATAAGGGGTTGAGCGTCACGAATCTTAATGATGCCCATATCGATGTCAATCCGGAAATGGTGTTTGCAGAAGTTGAGAATAAATCGATCAAAAACCTCAAAATAAACGGTGAATATATTGGTCTTAATGGATTTTTTGAAACATTGATTGCTGAAATGAACTATACCATTGACTTAGGTGATGGATGGAAATTCGTTCCCGGAATACGGTATTTGCACCAATTTGATGATGGTGCCGGTGCAGTTGGCGGGGCTTCAATCGCCGGTACGTATGGAATAGATAAAACCCCGTCTGCGGCAGTTCTGAATAGCTATACAAATCCCCATAGTTTGGACGGTTCCCTTGTGGCGGCAAGAGCCTCGTTAGTTCAGGGGCCTGCATCTGTAACATTGGGCTATTCGACAGTAGCGGATAAAGCGGATATTGTTGCTCCATGGAGAGGATTCCCGACGGGAGGATACACCAGAGCTATGGCTCAGACAAACTGGCTTGCGAACACCGAATCCTGGATGATAAACGGCACGTATGATTTTGATCAGGCCAAATTGATCTCAGGATTAAGCTGTTCTGCCAGTTTTTCGAGTATTGATATTGACGATGCGAAAACGTTGGCAGGGTCTATAGCGTCCAGTGACCGCGATGTTATTTATGCCGATGCCATTCAAACCTTTACATCATTGCCCAATGCAGAATTTAAATTTCGTTTTGCCAATGTGAATGCTGTGACCAATAGCAAAACGGGACTCAATGACAGTTATAGCGAATACCGTTTCGAAATCAATTATCTTTTTTAAAATAGAGTATGTATGCCTTTATCCTTGATTAAGCAAGCCAGCCACATTGTTCTTGTAGCCCATCAAAATCCGGATGCGGACTCCCTGGGCAGTGCCTGCGCTTTTTATTCGTATGTTATACGAGAGACTAAAAAAGTCACCCTTTTCTGCGCTACGGAACTTGCCAATAAAAATTTAACCTTTTTGCCATGGATGGAAAAACTGACGACCACGTTTCCCGAAGATGCCGATTTGATGATCAGTTTTGATTGTGGCAGCCATACACGCTTGGGAATACCGATTCGTATACCGCTGATCAATTTTGATCATCATCAAAGCAATGAGTTGTACGGCGTGATAAATGTGGTCGATACGAATGCCATGAGCACAACGGAAGTGGTTTATGACTTTTTTACAGCAAATGCTATAAAAATCAATGGTAAAATGGCGACCGCACTTTACGCCGGGTTATTGGAAGATTCTAAAAATTTTACCCACGCTATGTGTAACGCCAAAACCTTCAATCTGGCCGCCGCTTTGATTGAAAAAGGGGCGGACCATGTTCAATGTATCCAGGGGCTTAATGGGAGCCGTTCGCTGGCATCGTTGCGCCTTCGTGGAGCATTGCTTCGCCAGATGCAATTGGTGGCAGACGGAGAAGTCGCTTATTTTCAGGTGACTGCGGCCATTTTAGAACAAAGCGGGGCGAGTGTCAATGAATGCAAAGGCCTTTTAGAAGAGGCTATGACCCTCTCAACGGTGCGTGCAGCGCTGATGAGTATAGAACATCCGACGGGAGGAATCAAGCTTTCGCTTCGGACGGATGGCTCGATCAATGCCGCGGATATCCTCTCCTCGCTCAATGGGGGAGGCCATGTAACCCGTGCGGGAGCACGGCTTAAAAGCGCGATTGATCATCGTGCATCAACACAGATTATCGAATTAATTAACAAGGAGACAAGGTGAGAAGAGGCCGCAACGGTTCAGGAACAATGGGTTGGATTTTAGGATTGGCAGCAGCAGGTGCGATTGGATTTATGGCATTTTCTCCCCTGTTTGAACGCGAAGACCCGAAAATGACGATCAGCCATCAAGGATACTGGAATTTTAAAGAACCGATTCGGGTGAGTGTGGCAGACAGCAGCGGATTGCAATCGTTTAAAGCGACGATTTCCACAGACCATGATGAGTGGGTGGTTGTCGATGAATCAGCCCCTAGCAAAGAGACAAATAAGGTATTTGAGATTCTTCCGCCTAAAGGGGTCCGAAGCGTTGAAGCCCAATCCGTTACGCTAAAACTTGAAGCGACAGACAACAGCCTGTGGGGGATGTTTATGGGTAACAGTGCGGATGAAGAGATCACCTTGGTTATTGATCAGCGCCGACCGGTACTTTCCATTATTGCCAGCTCGTATAAGATTCAAAAAGGGGGAAGCGCGATTGTTGTGTTTAAAGCGAATGATCCCCATATGGAGAGCTTGAAAATTCAAACCAATTATGGAAAAACCTTTATTGCTCAGCCGTTTTACAAACCGGGATATTATGCCTCATTATTAGCGTGGCCGGTACAAGCTGAGAGTTTCAGCGCCACCGTAGTAGCACGTGACAAAGCGGGCAATGAAACAAAAAGTTCTGTCCCCGTCCGATTGAAAGATCATCTCTATAAAGTCTCTAATATTGAGCTTAGCGATGCCTTTTTGGATGGAAAAATTGCCGAATTGGCAAATGTATATGAGCAAACGGTCGGAGTCGATGACCGATTGGAACAGTTTCGCATTATTAACGAAAAAGTACGTGCGGATAATGAAAAAATCATCCATAAAATCACCTCTGCCGTATCAACGAACATGGTCAGTGATTTCAGACCGGTACCGTTTTATCCGTTAGTAAACGGTCAAAAAGTCGCCGATTTCGGGGACCATCGTATTTACAGCTACAAGGGCCAAGAAAATGTGAGCAATGCGTATCACATGGGATTGGATTTGGCGAGCGTACAAATGGGGTCGATTAAAAGTTCGAATGCCGGTTCGGTGGTGTTCTCACAGCCAAACGGTATTTATGGGAATCTTCCGATTATTGATCATGGTTTTGGATTGTATACGCTGTACGGCCACTGTTCAGAGGTGAGCGCACAAGAAAAAGATCGTGTCGTATCCGAGCAGGAAATTGCAAAAACAGGGATGAGCGGTTATGCGATGGGAGATCACCTTCACTTCGGCATCTTGGTTCAGGGGATTGAAGTGCGTCCGGAAGAGTGGATGGACAGCAAATGGATAGCTGACAATATCACCAGTGTCATTGATTCGGCAAAAATGTTCATCGACCAACAGTAAAATCTGGATATAATCACGAATAATGGTCCAGTTTAAGGAAATACGATGACAAGACAAACAACCATCGCCAAAAGTGTTGAATTGGTGGGAATTGGACTGCACAAAGGGGTGCCGGTACGTTTGCG
>DASUMY010000032.1:0-2589 GCA_036277435.1 Sulfuricurvum sp. | reverse complement strand
AAATCTCCCCCCTCCATCTCGCCGACACGGCGCCATTTGATATCGGCAGGGTTGTTGTTTTGCTCGTTACAGGCGACTTCGCAGCAGCGGCATCCGACACATTTGGTCGCATCGAAGTGAAAACGGTACTGCTCCCCCTCCTTCAGCTGTGGAAGATCGATGGAGTAGTTGCCGCATTGCATGAGCGTATCGGCTTTGTAGCCGATAAACGATTCCAGCGGGGTAGGGTTCATCGAAGACACGCTTAGATACCGTTATCAAGAGCGTTAAGCTCGGTGACTATTTCGGTAAAGACCTGATAGCGTTTGAGAGGGTTGGGTTCGACCATTTTTTCGATGATCAAAGCGTACGATGGCGATAGCGCAGGGAGCTCATTTTTTTCAAAATGAAACCCTTTTTTCCCTTCTAAAAACGGATCTTCCACCTCGTATGGGCGTTGATGAATGAGCGTGTGGATCAAATCGGAACCAAAGGTAAAAATTTCATCCACTTCTTTATGATTTCCACCCTGAGATTGCAGGTTAAAATGAAGTAGCGACGGGTGAAGAGAGGAGCGCATTAGACGATTCCAACGGATGACAAAAGCGATCGCGTGGATGGTATAGCGTTCCCGAAGCCGTAGAATGAATGTTTCCAAACTTTCATACGGATGACGAAACAACACAAATTCATGCATCAATTCCGCGACGTATTCGGATGCTTCATGCAGGACAATCCCCTTAAGGAGGAGCTTCGCCTCTTCCCCTTGAGTGCTTAGACTTCCGCCCAGGAAGATGTCGACACCGAGCACTGTTTTGCCCTCACGAGGTACTTTGCATCCGACGAATCCTACATCTCCGGCACCATGCACGCCACACCCTTTGATACATGCCGACCAGTAAAGACGTACTTTGGCATCTTTTAGGGGAACTTCACGGCTCAAATATTCACTCATGGCGATGGCATCAGGTTTGCCGGGGATGACGCCAAAGGGACAATGCTCACTCCCCGCACAGGCGATCAGATTCGCCATATAGGGGGAGGGGCGGTTCGGGTATTTGAGAAACAGCGGTGATGAAAGGGCTGCGGATTCATCACGGATTCCGGTGATGATGAGGTTTTGTTCAATCGTGAGACGAATAGCGCCGTTTTCTCCCTCGGCAATTTTGGCAGCCAACAGAAGATCGCTTCCGGTGAAAACTCCCGAAGGGACAGCGGCGTAGAGAGCAAAGCTTCCATCATTAAGAGCGATTTTACCGTAGTGATCTCCCCCCTCCAAGCTGCTTAGAGATTGACCCGCTGTAGGCATAGGGTGTGTGAGCTGTTCTTCGATGGCCTCTCGAAACACCTTCATGCCGACCGCATCAATCAAAAATTTGAGACGATTTTTATTCCGATTGTCCCGGAAACCGTAGGTTTTAAAGAGCTCGGCTACGGCGATGAAGACGCTGAGCGCCTCTTTTGGGAGAACGAACATATCCGCATCCTGCGCCAAAAATCCGACACGCCCTCCCAAATAGAGATTAAAGCCGTAGACTCCCTCTTTTTGAGCCAGAGAGAGGGCAAAATCCTGTCCGAAAATGTTGCATCGGTTAGAGAGTGAACCGTTGATCCCGATATTGAATTTACGCGGAAGGGTAGTGATCCAATCGGAGTTTTTTAAGAAGACGGCTTGTATCTCCTTCATGATTGATTGACACGGGAGGATATTGTCCATGGCCAAACCATCGAGCGGATCGATCAGAATATTGCGAAAATTATCGACTCCCGTCTGGTAGCTTGTGAGTCCGACCCCCTCTAAAAGTTTGAGGGCTTCGGGGATCTCTTCGATACGCAAATAGCGCAATTCGATCTGCTGGCGGGTCGTAAGATCGATATAGTTTTGGCCAAATGTCGTTGCTACGTACGCCACCACCATCGCCTGTTCTACGCTCAAAGCTCCTCCCGCGATCCGTACTCGGATCATAAATCGCTCAGGGGTCGCAGGACGGTCAAAAATGCCGAAACTTTTGAGGACAAAATCTTTATCTTCCTCACTAATCGACGCATAGCCGTTTTGGGAGTAGCCGATCAGCCGTTCCCACGCTTCATGCACATCAAACGTCTCTTTGATAATCTCTGTTTTGTGCCGCTTGACACTTCGTTCGGCATTAGCCTGCGCAAGCGATGTCATAACAACCCTCCTTGGATTCATAGCGGTATGCGGGGAGTACCTGAGCTAAATTGACCACTTTGCCAAAAACCAAAATAGCAGGCTTCGGTGCCGCTTTTGCTGCGGGGACAAGTTCTGCCAGGGTTGTGATGATTTGGCTTTGAATTGCGGTTGTTGCGTTTGAGATGATGGCCACGGGTAAGGTCGAATCTATTCCCAGTTCCAGAGCTTCTTTGACGATTTGACGCGTACGGCTAAGACCCATGAGGACGACGGTAGTGTGATCGTCGACGTTTAGCATCGGAATCCATGAGAGGTTGACGCGATCGCCTGAGAGATGGGCCGATACCACCGATACCCCCGTACTGACACCGCGAGCGGTTGGGGCGATTCCGGCGGCAAGAGGGCCGGAGAGTGCCGATGAGAGTCCTGGGATGACTTCCGTTTCGATCCCATTG
>DASUMY010000031.1:0-5502 GCA_036277435.1 Sulfuricurvum sp. | reverse complement strand
GATCAAATCCCAAAATTCGCAAGAAAGAGCGGTTGACAAAGGTGCAGTATCCATTCACATCGACCCCATATATCCCCTCAGCGACCGAATTAAGAAGTGTTTGCAGGGAACCTTCTTTTTGGGAGAGAAGAATCTCCGTTTTCTTTCGTTCGGTAATGTCGTGAACGGTCCCTATCATCTTGACCGGATTGTGGTGCTCATCACGCTGGACAACGCCTTCTTCCAATACGTAACGCTGTGTTCCGTCTGAAAGAACAATGCGGTGCATGCAGTTGTACTCTATATTTTCTTTCAGAGCACGATTAACGGCTTGCTGTACCATCTCTCGGTCATCCGGGTGTACGTGGTTCATAAATGTCTCATAATTGGCCTGAAACGCTTTTGGTTCAAAACCAAAAATACGGTAAATCTCATCCGACCACCATATCGTATTATGCTTGATATCCCATTCCCAATTCCCCAAATGGGCGATACCCTGGGCGCGATTAAGGCTGTCGCTTAAGTTGCTTAATTCGTGTTCCCGTTGGCGAAGCTGCCGCGTGTAGTAAGCCAAAATCGCCAATATAGTGAGAAATAAAATCCCTATGTAGATAATCCGATCCAAGCTGACGTGTTCCATCAAAGCCAAACGATGCGTTTGGGCATCGCGATAGATATAATCATCTATGGGGATGGATTCAATGAGACCATGCCGTAAAAGCAGCGTATAGATAAAGTCAAGCCGCCCTTGATTCAACGTTCCGATAGGAACGGAAGTGGGGGCAATAGCGGCAATTATCCCATCCGCTTCATATAAAAGCTTATCGGTTGTTTGGTCACTATGGTATTTGGTTTGAATGAGACGGATGATCTCTTCTTTGTGTTCAATGGCGTATTCCCACCCTTTGATTGTCGCCCGTTTCATTGCGGCAACCCGTGCCGGGTGATTTTTTGCTTCCTGTTTTGTCGTAAAGAGGATATCCCCGTAAAAATCAACTCCAAAATTATGCGGATAAATCGTGTTGACCTCAAACCCTTTTTGGCGGAAAAGATACGGTTCATTGGTCGCATATCCGTGGATGGCATCGGCTTTACCGCTCGTAAGCTCATTGATATCAAAGTTCGTTTGGATACGTTTGAATCCTTGTTTCATGACTCCCGTTTCTTTGAGCATGGCCAAAATAGGCAATCCATCCGCATCATTAGGGTACATGGAAATCCGTTTCCCTGCGAGTTTATACGGGCTGTCGATACCGCTGGATTTGAGGGTAATTAAAACATTGGGAGAGTGTTGAAAGATGGGGGCGATCATGACGATCGGTTTTTTTTGCGCCTGATACAGCAGGAGCACCGAATCGCCAATACCGTATTGTGATTCTCCATTCAGGACTTGCTCAATGTTGTTTTTTTGGAGATCGCGATTTTTCAGGGTGACATCGAGCCCTTCTTCCCGATAATACCCTTTTTCCAATGCGGCATAATACCCTGCAAACTGGAACTGATGATGCCATTTGAGTTGGAGGGATACTTTTTCAAGCGCAAAGAGGGGAATAGCCAATAGGAAAAGAACGAGAAATGGTGTAAGGCGCATATTCCCCCCTATGTTAATTATCGAATGACTTGAAGGGGATCGATATGGGCATTGCGCTGGGTTACTTGGAACATTAATTCCCGGGCAACACGGCCGATAATCGAACCTTGTTTTAATCGTTGCCCAACGGCGATCGTAGGTGCAATTTTGTCCAAATGGGCATAAACGGTATGCAAGCCGTTATCATGTTCGATGATGATGACATTGTTCAGCATCGCAGTCGGTTTGGCAAAGATAACTTTGCCGTTGAAGACCGCTTTGACTTTGGCATCGGCTTCGGTGGGACGCATGCTGATGGAGTCGTTGTATATCTTGATGCCGTAAACCGGATCGGTGTAGGGGCCGAAACGTTTGGTGATGACATAGCCATCCAGCGGTGCAATGGTACGTTCGCCGCTGTAAGCTGCAGTTTTGGAGGGTTGATACTCGGCAATCGCTTGTCTGGCCCCTTGCGGTATAGGTTTCGATCCCGGTCTTTGTGCGGCCATTGCAGGGGGGGCTTTTTTGGGTCTCATTGCCTCGCGCTTGATGATATTCAGACTTGCCAGGGTATTTTGAAGCGATTTTTGTTGATTCAAGATCCGTCCCAGCGAACGTTTATACTCTTGCTTCTCTTTTTCAAGGAGGGCAATGGCTTTTTCATTTTGCTGTTTCGTCGCTAAAACATTTTGTTTTTGTTTATCAATGACCGCAATGGATTGTTTCAAAACCGTTGTCTGGTTGGATAGCGCAGAAATTTTAGTCGCATTTTCCCCAAAAATAAAATTGAGTTCTTTGATCTCTTGATTGATCTGTTTGAGGTGAAGCTTCAAAGCCTCTTCGGTAATAATGGCGTTCGCTTCTTTGGCCCGGTCGTCATTGATAAGCAGTGAGATAGAGGTATTGCGCGCAATGGCAAAGACAAGCCGCTGTTCAATATCATTTTGTGTTTTAATCAGCTGATTTTGCTGTGCTTCGAGTTGGCTGAGATTCAATTTGTTGGTTTGGTAGACCGTTTCTTTGGATTTTAGTTCCGTAACGAGGGTGTTGAGATGCTGCTGTTGCTGACCGACAACCTGTTTTTGCTGCATGATTTTACTGGCGGTCGCTTCGAGTTTGGCATTGAGGGAGGAATAGGTCTCTTTTGCTTTATTGAGCTGTTTTGCTGTCGATTGTATCCGCTCATCAATTTTGGCTCCCAGCAAGGTTATGCTGAGTAAAGAAGCGAGGATGAGCGAGCGGTGAAAAAGCTTCATTTATTCTTCTTCGTTATGAAAAATAACAATCATAAAAGTTAGAGCCACCGAAATCCCCAATGCAATAGCGAGTGAGCGAATGGCGTCATCGACAAAATTGAAAAGTTGAACACTGATTCCGATTGCTTGCAGTTGGGCGGTTAAAAAACCGTAATAATCGATAATGAAAAATGCCAAACATAAAATGATCGTTGCGATGATGGCATCGACGATGGCAAGCCGAAATAACACGGCGGATCGGAGCCACACCGGGGCACCGAAAAGCGCCATGATACTCATCCGCTCTGCATGCTGAAATTGCCATAGACGCATCTCTTTGAGGATGAGCAGTGAGGTGACGGCAGCGATAGCAACGGAAAAGACCTGAACGACGTTTTTAAACAGAAGCATGAGTTTATAGACGGTGTCATGCGTTTGGGAAAACCCTTCAACCCGTTCAATGGCAGAATTGCGCTGCAAACGGTTTTGCAAATTTTTGATCTCTTTGGGTGTCGGATAACGGACGAGATAGAGCCGGTAAAATTTTGGCAGGGTCAATTTCAAAAGATCAAGATTCTTTTGACTCATCTCCCCCTTCAGCCGCTCTAGCACTTGAGATGTACTGATGGTTTCGCTTCGCTCAATCATGGAACTCATTGCTTTGAATTCATCAGCGGTAAAGGCTTTGTTGGTGACGACGATGACAGAGTAGTCATCTTTCAGGTGGGTTTCATAGGCCGCAATCGTCCGATCAACCGCTACATATATTTGTACCGAGGCGAGAACGGTAAAGAGGGCGATAATCAGGGAAATATGGTTCTTAAGCGATTTCATTGATGTTGCCCGCCTCTATGTGAAAGTGTTTGTAAGGGACCGTGAGCCCCTCAGGGATATGATGGGTGACGACGACAACGGTCGTTTTGAGCTGATTGTTCGCCCCCTCCAGGAGATTCCAGATAACGGAAGAGGAGTAATCATCCAAATTCCCTGTAGGTTCATCGGCAAGAATCAAAATAGGATTATGGGCGAGGGCTCGGGCCATCGCGACGCGCTGCTGCTCACCGCCGCTGAGTTCAGGGGGATATTTTCCCGCTTGATGGATCAGTTTGACATGTCCTAAAAGCTTTTGAACCTGAGTTCCGCTGACATCGCTCGTATACCCCGATATGATCAGCGGGAGCATCACATTTTTTTCAATCGTCCACTCTTTGATCAGTTTGTAGTCTTGAAAGACTATGCCGATATGACGGCGCAGGAAATTGAGTTTCGAGGTGGTGATTCGGTTCATTTTGACGCCGCCGACCATCAGCTGCCCTTGACGCGGTTCTATCGCACCGTAAAACGATTTAAGAAGGGTTGATTTGCCGCTTCCGCTGGCACCGGTGATAAAGACAAAACTCCCCGCATCGATCGAAAAGTTCGCTTTGGAGATAATGGTTTCGAATTCTTTGTAGGACAAAGAAAGGTTCTGGGCAATGATCACTTTATCCATGGAGCAGCTCGTTTAATAAGATATGGGCTTTTAGATTGGCACTTGAACGAATCGGCAAGGTCGGAAAATAGCGTGCTTTCCCGTTTTCGACAATGAGGTATAAATGTTCCGGACGATCGAAACTTCCCATCGCCAGACGGAGCATCCATCCGCCGCCGATAATATCAAAACTGGCTTCCGCGTGCAAAAATCCCCACTCGCGGCGAAACGTTTGACGTTCCAGTTTGGAAAGTATAGCATCCTCAATAGCGGTTTCATCGAAGACAAACTCTCCGTCCAATTTTTTTTCAGGACTTAAAACATCGTTAATGAGGGTCACATCGTAGATGTTCTTCTCCATACGCTTCCATCGGTCTTCGTATTTGCTGCTGATGGCGATGTCACGGTTCTTGTGAACTTCAAACGTTACTTGCGGCACGCCGGAATACGTTTCGAGGGCATACCGGTAATAGTTTTCACTGTCGGTGCGCAGTTCCAGTCGTCCTTGCGGTTTTAGAACACGAATCGCTTCTTCCACGAAAGCCGGGCCGATGACCCGGCGATGGGGCTTTTTATCCCAAGGAACAGGGAAATGAACGTAGATTCTCCCGACAACATTTGAGGGGACGAACTCCAAAAAGAGACGGGCATCGTAGTCAAGGACCATGATGTTGTCCAATTGCTGGATGACAATCTGTTTGAGGGCCTGTTCAATCGAGGGTTTGTGTATTTCCAATCCGATAAACAAAACATCGGGATTCATCGCTGCTTGATGGAGCAGATGTCGGGCGGAACCGAATCCCACTTCAATCCGCACTTCTCGATCCGCCGGAAAATTGTCGGCAAAAAAATCGATCGCTTTAAGAGCATCGTGCGTTTGTAAATGGACGTTTTCGCCTGCGTTATCGACATTGGAATCAAGAATGACGGTGTTTGAGCAGCTGGCGTAGGCAAGAAGCGCATGTTTCACCAGGAAATTAGGGCTTGGTCGGGTGATCTTATCGCTTTTCAGGAGATCTTTCTCACCGCTTTTTTTATGAAGGAGAAAAAATTCGCGCCCTTTATAGCGGGTTGCGATGAGGGATTCTTTTCCCTCTCCTCTGGACGTAGCCATAAAATGGAAAGAGACTTCCCCCTCTTGAGAAGGGAACGTAATAGGGTTAAACGATTCTATATGGAGATGCGGCATCGGTTATTTGGTCTCATAATGGAGTGCGATTCCTTGTGTCGGAAGAGAACGGATACCG
>DASUMY010000030.1:0-14804 GCA_036277435.1 Sulfuricurvum sp. | reverse complement strand
AAGAAGGCAGTGGGGAGCGTTTTGTGAAAATAGGCGATGAAACCGTACGTCGTGAGATAAATGACACCGAAAATAGCCGCTTTGCGGATCATGAATCCTGAACGACGGACATAGTTATCGGTCATTTTTCCAAAAATACGGTTAAACCATCGAAAAAAGGCGTTTGGCGTCTGATCATGGTGTTTCAGGATCATAGCACCGATGGCAGGGGCAAAGGTGAGGGCCATAAAACCGGAGAAGATGACCGAAATGGCAATAGTAGCTGCGAACTGTTTATACAGTTGCCCTGTCATTCCCCCTAAAAATGTTGCCGGGATGAATACGGCACACATGACCAGTACAATCGCAATAACAGGACCGGAGATTTGCATCATCGCTTTGATGGCCGCTTCGCGCGGAGGAATTTTTTCGGTCTGTAATATTCGCTCCATGTTCTCAACGACGACGATCGCATCATCGACGACAATGCCGATGGCAAGCACGAGTCCAAACAAGGTGAGGGTATTGATGGAATACCCAAGCAAATACATGCCGATAAAAGCTCCCGTAAGGGAAATGGGGATGGAAAGGATCGGAATGATTGCCGCACGGCTGCTTTGTAAAAAGAGGTAGATAACCAAGCTGACGAGCAAAATTCCCTCAATGAGTGTCGAAACGACCTCTTCAATCGAGATTTTGACGAAATCAGTGGTGTTGTAGGGGATATCGTAGCTGATCCCTTGTGGAAACTTTTTGGAGAGTTTTTCCATTTTAGCGACAATCGCTTCGGAGGTGTCCAGTGCGTTGGCATTCGTGTCGGCAAAAATCCCGATCATGGCAGCCGGTTTACCGTTCACTCGTCCAAAAAATTCGTAGTTTTGGCTTCCGAGTTCGACGCGGGCGACATCGCTCAGCCGAATCAGTGAACCACCGTTTTGGGCTCGAATAATGATATTCTGAAACTCTTCAGGCGTAGAAAAACGCCCTTTAGATGTCAGCTGCATAGTCCACATCTGCGCATCGCTGGTCGGTGCTTGTCCCAGACGTCCCGGAGAGACCTGAAGGTTTTGGTCTCTAATCGCCGCAGCGATCTCAGAGGAACTGACCCCCAGTGAAGCCATTTTGTCGGGATTGAGCCAGATCCGCATCGCGTAATCGCGTTGGCCGAATATCTGGCTGCGTCCTGCCCCTGGGATTTTTTTGATCTCATCGAGGAGATTGGAGGAGATATAGTTGCTGATTTGGGTTGCATCATAGCTCCCATCAGGTGACGTGATCGCGACGATAAGGAGGATGTCGGAGGTTTTTTTCTCGACAGTCACCCCAAGATCGCGAGTGCTCTGGGGAAGCTGTGCCAAAACAGAGTTAATTCGGTTTTGTATATCGACGGCAGCCATATCCTGATCGACGCCGATGTTAAACGTACAGGTGATGGTTCCGCTTCCCGGCAGGGCTGCGGCTTTCGAGCTCATGTACATGAGTCCATCGGCCCCTGCGATTTGAGATTCGAGGGGGGTGAGGATATTGTTCGCAATCGTTTGGGCATCGGCACCGGGGTACTTGGCCGTGACAACGACAGTCGGAGGGGTGAGATTGGGCAACTGAGAAATCGGAAGGGTTTTGATGGCCGTAAACCCAAGCAGCATAATAATGATCCCGATTACGATGGAAAGGACCGGACGGTTGATAAAAAATTTGCTAAACATGATTAGTTACTTTTCGGAATCACTTCCGCTCCCGGCTTGAGTTTTGGCAGTGAATCGGCGGCAATCTTTTCCCCTGCAGACAGACCCCCTTCGATCAGGATATTCTCACCGATCCATGCACCGACGCTGACCTGCCGGGGAGAGACGGTATTGTTCGCTTCGACGATATAAACAAATTTCCCCTTATCTCCGGTGAGAACTGTTTTTTGGGGGAGGTAGAGGGCATTCTTCCATTCCATCCCTTTGACTTTGACTTTGACGAATTGTCCGGGGAGAAGTTTATAGTCGCTGTTGTCTAAAACGGCGCGGTACATAATATTCCCCGTTGTCGGTTCGACAAAGGGGGAAATGAAATCTATTTTCCCCGTACGCGCTAATGTCGATCCATCGCTTAGAGTGAGTTCGACCGTGTATCGGTTCTCTTTTGGAGCGATCAACCGGCCTGATGCAATAGCATTTTGACGGGAAAGTTTCTGATTTTCGCTGAAGGTGAAATTGACGTAAATTCGATCGTTTTGGTACATTGTCGTAAGCAATCCGTTCGCACCGGCAGCGACATAGGTCCCTACATCGACTTTTCTTTTGTCGACGAAGCCGCTGATAGGAGCTTTGATCGTTGTGTAGCTGAGGTTGAGATGAGCTTGGGAAAGTGACGCTTTGGCGGCTGAGAGAGCAGCGGCCGTATTGCGCTCATTGGCGGTTGCCGTGTCAAGTTCCTGCTGGCTGGCGGCATTTGCCGCGGCCAAAGGTTTGATTCGATTGAGTACCGTTTGGGCATTGGTGTGGTTGGCATGGGCTAAATTATACGATGCCTTCGCGCTTTCAAGCGAGTTTTTCAGATCGCTTGGATCAATCGTAAAGAGCGTTGTCCCTTTGGCTACAAAGGCGCCTTCGGTATAGGTGCGTTGTGCCAGATAGCCGCTTATGCGGGCGTAGATTTGAACCGTATTATAAGCTTCCGTTTGACCCGTAGCTTCCAATACAGCAGGAAAGTTTCCCGTTTGAACTTCGGCAGTCGTTACGGGCACGGGACCTTCAGGCGGTTTTTCCATCCCTGCAGCTTTTGGTCGTTCGCATCCGGTCAGTGCGAGCAGTAAAACAGAAGAGAAAGCTACGGTAGAGAAACGGTTCATTCGGATTCCTTTTGTGTGTAATTTAACGTTAGGCACATTTGTTTTAAGACGCGCAGTGTAATGGCAAGCTCATCGGGGTCGATGCCGTGCTGAAGATAACGGGTTGCTTCGCCCAATACTTCCATTGTCGGCTTTTCGAGGGCGATTCCCTGTGGTGTGAGGGTGACGAGATTGCACCGTTTATCGTTTTGATCGGTGGAGCGTCTGATGAGAGAGCGCTTTTCCAATCCGGCGATAAGGCGGGTGACACTGGTTTTATCTTTGCCGACAAAATCGGCGATGTTTTGTTGGGTGGATATTTCTTCTTTCCATAAAACAACCATCACTTTAAACTGCTCAATCGTCATATCGATTCCATGCAGAAATAATTGACGGGTGAGATAGTTTCGTGCGGCCATAGCGGAAAGGTTGGTAAGACACCCTAATGAATCTTCGGTGGGACATTCGCATCGGTTCATAAACTAAACTCCTATATAGTTGACTATGCAACTAATTGTCGGAATTATAGCTATTGAAAACTGAATGTAAGAAGTTCTTTTGTAGAAGAGATTAATTATTTAGGATGGGAACATGTTAGGGTTGAGAGGGTAAAAACTTCTCTATTAGGTAGAGCTAATGTGATTCATGTATAATAACGCAGCTGGATTATAGATCAGATTAACGTGAATATATACGTAAACTTTTGGAGTTTGTGTAATGAGTGCTCCATTTTAATTTAAGCTTAAATATTATTTCGCTACAATTCGCAACTTTTTGTAGACTTGTAAAGTAAGGAACAGTAATGTACGCAATTATCAAAAACGGCGGAAAACAGTACAAAGTTCAAGAGGGTGATATCCTTTTGTTCGATAGAATGAGTCTTGATCCAAAGACTACCGTCGAAATCAAAGAAGTTCTTGCCGTGAACAACGGTGAACTTAAAACTGGTACTCCATTTGTTGAGGGTGCTGTTGTCACAGTAGAAGTTATTAATGAAGGTCGTGACCGTAAAGTTGTGATCTACAAAAAACGTCGCCGTAAAGACAGTAAAGTTAAACGTGGTTTCCGTAGAGATCACACACGCGTTCGTATCGTTAAGATCGCTGCGTAATTATCTTAAATAGGTATTAGGAGAACAACATGGCTCATAAGAAAGGTCAAGGTAGTACACAGAATAACCGCGACTCAGCGGGACGTAGACTCGGTGTCAAAAAATATGGTGGTGAAGTAGTACGTGCGGGTAATATTATTATTCGTCAGCGCGGAACAAAAGTTCACCCAGGTAAAAATATCGGTATGGGCAAAGACCACACTTTATATGCATTGGTTGACGGCGTTGTTTTATTTCAACGTAAAGACAAAAAACGCAAACAAGTTTCTATCGTACCTGCCGCTTAATTTTTCCTCATCGGGCATCTCTGCCCGATTTCTATTTTTTCCATTTTTAATGTATTTTCTTAATAGTGTACTTTTTCGACGAACGTTGAAATCAAAGTATAGTTTTAAGCCAGATCAAGGATAAATAATGTTCAGCGATAGTGTAGTAATTACCGTTTCTTCGGGTAAAGGTGGAGCAGGCTGTGTTGCTTTCCGTCGTGAAAAATTTGTTTTGCAGGGCGGTCCTAACGGCGGCGACGGCGGGCGCGGCGGGGATGTTTATTTCAAAGTAGACAACAATACCCACACCTTGGCTAATTTTCAAGGGAATAAAAACCTGAAAGCCGAAAACGGCCGTCAGGGCGCATCATCGAATATGGCCGGAAAATCGGGTAAAAAACTCGTGATTACCGTCCCTCCAGGGACGCAGGTCGTGGATGTCGAAACGGGTGAAATTCTTCTCGATTTATTAAAAGACGGCGAAGAGGTACTGTTTTTGACCGGTGGTCGCGGCGGTCTTGGGAACGTCCATTTCAAATCCTCAACCAATCAGCGCCCTATGTACGCTCAGCCGGGTGAACCGGAAACGACTCGTGTGGTCAAGCTTGATCTTAAGCTCATTGCGGATGTCGGACTGGTCGGATTTCCGAATGTCGGAAAATCAACCCTGATTTCCACTGTTTCAAATGCCCGTCCTGAAGTGGCTAACTATGAATTTACGACGTTAACCCCTAAATTGGGCCAAATTAACATCGGTGAGTTTGATTCGTACATCATGGCGGATATTCCGGGGATTATCGGTGGCGCGTCTGAAGGAAAAGGGCTTGGATTAAAGTTCTTGCGCCATATCGAGCGGACGAAAACATTGCTTTTTATGATTGACTTGGCTTCATACCATGATTTAGAGCATCAATATGAAACGCTTAAAGCGGAGCTGGCGAAATTTTCACCGTTATTGGCTCAGCGCAATTATGCGATTGCATTGACACGTGCCGATGCAATGAGTCCGGAAGAAGCGGTCGAAAAAACCAACGAGTTCTTGAAAATGTTAAATCTGGCCCCCATTGCCAAAAGCCGTTTCGGTTTCAGTCAAGATTATCCAGTATTTGAGCAGGAGAACTTTGACAAAGGTTTCGTCGATTCCAGCAAACCGTATTTTGTGGCACCAATCTCTTCCGCAATCAATTTAAATATCAAACCTTTAACCTATGCGTTATTCCATATGGTTGTTACGGAGCGTTAATGAAGCGGTTAGTGGTAAAAGTCGGAAGTGCGGTTTTAAGCGAGCAGAACCGTATCGCCAAAGACAGGATGCAAAATCTTGTCAATTTTATTGCTGAACTGAAATCGCGCTACGAAATCATACTTGTTTCATCGGGTGCTGTTGCGGCAGGGTATACCGAGTTAAAGCTCGATAAAAAAGTATTGGCGAACAAACAGGCACTGGCATCGATCGGTCAGCCTATTTTGATGAACAAATATAAAAAAATGTTTGAGCATCATGGCATTCTCCCCTCACAAATTTTGGTGACCGCTGCCAATTTTAACACGCAAGAAGAGTCGCAAAAAGCAAAAGACACGATAGAAACGCTCCTTGAGCATAACGTGGTCCCTATTATTAATGAAAACGATGCAACGGCAACGGAAGAATTGGTCTTAGGGGACAATGATCAGCTCTCAGCCTATGCGGCGTACCATTTCGGGGCGGATATGCTTATTATCCTTTCCGATATCGATGCCTATTATGATAAAGACCCGAGAGCTCATGAAGATGCGAAGGTCCGTTCACGTATTGAATCTATTTCCGCCGAAGAGCTTTCCCGTGAAGTAAATCCTAATAATAATTTTGCAACGGGGGGGATTGTGACGAAACTCAAAGCTGCCGATTTTTTACTCAAACGCAACGGCGCGATGTTTTTAGCGAGCGGATTTGATCTTGACGATGCCAGAGCTTTTTTATTAAAAGATACCCATGTCGGTGGGAGCTTGTTTAAAGCGGGTCAGAATTAATGACGAAAGTTATTTTTATGGGAACGCCGGAATATGCGGCAGATATCCTAAAAACCCTTCTAAAAGCCGATGACATCGACGTGGTTGCTGTCTACACCCAGCCCGATAAACCGGTAGGACGCAAAGCGGTACTGACACCGCCGGTTGTCAAAGTATTGGCACAAGAGTTCAATATTCCTGTCTTTCAACCGACGCGTCTCAGAGAAAAGAGTGTTGTAGAGGAATTGCTCAACATTGAATGCGACATGATTATTGTTGCTGCCTATGGCCAAATTTTGCCTAAAGCAATTTTGGACCATGCCCCCTGTGTTAACCTGCATGCTTCTATTTTACCGGCTTACCGTGGGGCAAGTCCTATTCAGCAAAGTTTGCTCAACAATGATCCTCAAACCGGTGTCACGGCTATGTGGATGGATGAAGGTCTGGATACGGGTGCGGTTATACAAACCGTAACGTTGGATATTGCCGGTGATGAAATGGTAGAATCTCTTTATAGACGTTTAACCGAAGCTGCCTGCGCATTAACGCTGGATGTTGTACGCCATTGGGATCGAAAAACGGCGATACCGCAAAACGATGAGGAGGCAACACATTGTGCCAAAATTTTCAAATCGGACGGATTGGTTTCTTTTGATGACGCCGCGGTTATTTTTAATCGCTATCGTGCGTTTACCCCATGGCCGGGCATTTATTTGGAATCAGGGTTGAAGATCAAGCGGTTGTCTTTAGAAGAGTCTGAAAGTACCGGCTGTGCCGGCGACATTATTGCAGTTGAAGCAGACAGCGTTGTGATTCAATGCCAAAAAGGGTCATTGCGGCTATACGAACTGCAGCCTCCCTCCAAGCAAGCAATGTCAGCCGCAGCGTATTTAAACGGAAAGCGGCTGGAACGTGGAAACACTCTGGTTTGATGAACTTGATTCGACGCAAACGTATTTAACGGACGCGTTGAGAAACCAAACGTTAACAGCACCCGTTTGTGTCGCTGCGAAGCTTCAGACGCAAGGGAAGGGTAGCCGCGGAAACACATGGATAGCCCAAGAGGGGAATCTCTTTGTATCGGTTGCCGTTTCCCGAGCGGATCTCCCTCGTGATGTGAAACTTGAATCGTCATCTATTTATTTTGCTTTTGTGATGAAAGAACTCCTGGCACGTTTAGGATCATCCGTATGGCTGAAATGGCCCAATGATTTTTACATCAATGAGCAAAAAATAGGCGGGGTGATAACGAATTTAGTGGGTGATTGCCTGGTATGCGGCATAGGGATTAATCTGGTGAGCGCACCGGAACAATTTTCAAAAATTGATATATCTATAAGTGCATATAATTTAACAAATAATTATATAAATGAGTTACAAAAATTTCCGTCATGGAAGCAGATTTTTAGTAAGTTCGAGTTAGAATTTGAAAGAAGTAGATCTTTCTCAACTCACACGAATCAAACAACAATTGGATTGAAAGATGCCGTTTTATTAGAGGACGGTTCCCTTGAATGCAATGGACAAAGGATATTTAGTTTACGATGAGCGAAGTAATAGTTATTGCAAACCAAAAGGGCGGGGTAGGTAAAACTACGACTGCTGTAAATTTAGCTGCTTCATTAGCCGTAGCTGAGAAAAAAGTTCTTCTCATCGATGCCGATCCGCAAGCAAATGCGACCACATCATTGGGCTATCATCGTAACAACTATGAGTTTAATATTTATCATGTTCTGATCGGGGCAAAAAAATTACGTGAAATCATTTTAAAAACATCGTTGCCGAAACTTTTTATCGCACCCTCGAATATCGGGTTGGTAGGGGTTGAAAAAGAGTACTATGACGCTGCCAATGCGAAGGGAAGAGAATTGATTCTAAAGCGGGCGATTGCACAGGTAAAAGAGGATTATGATTACATCATTATTGATTCCCCTCCGGCGCTTGGGCCTATGACAATCAATGCGTTAAGTGCTTCCAACTCCGTGATTATTCCGATCCAATGTGAATTTTTTGCATTGGAAGGGCTCGCTCAGTTGCTGAATACGGTTAAACTGGTTCGTAAAACCATTAATCCGAAACTGACGATCAAAGGATTTTTGCCGACGATGTACAGTGCGCAAAACAATCTTTCCCGCCAAGTATTTGCGGATTTGCGTCAGCACTTTCAGGCGAAACTCTTTAAATCGGGTGAAGACGATTACATCGTTATTCCTCGTAATGTCAAATTGGCAGAATCTCCGAGTTTTGGTAAACCGGCGATTCTGTACGATGTCAAATCGAGCGGATCGATTGCGTATCAAGATCTTGCTCACGCAATTATTGCCTAAGGAATAGTAATGGCTAAAGCATCAGCTCTGGGACGAGGTCTTGGCGCGCTATTAAGCGAAATCGAAGAAGCGTATGACAATGAACTTCCAAAGCGCAATGGATTTGAAGAAATCACCATCGCCGAAGTTCGTCCCAATCCGTATCAGCCTAGGAAGCATTTCGATCCTGAATCCCTTGCAGAATTGAGTGAATCGATTAAACTGCACGGCCTTTTACAGCCGATTGTCGTCAAAGAGGACCTTGACGGATATATATTGATCGCAGGTGAGCGGCGGCTACGTGCGAGTAAATTGGCAAAATTAAAAACAATCAAAGCGATTATTGTTTCGGTGAGCGACGAGCAGATGCGTCAGCATGCGTTGATCGAAAATATTCAGCGTGATGAGTTGAATGCGATGGATTTGGCACAAGCGTATCAAGAGTTGATAGAAATTCATGAATTGACCCATGATCAACTCTCCCATACGGTTCATAAAAGCCGTGCCCAAATCACCAATACCCTGCGCCTTTTGCAATTGAGTGAAAAAGGGCGTAAAGCTCTTATTGAGGGGAAAATTACAGCCGGTCACGCAAAAGTGGTGGTAGGACTGGATGAAAATGAGCAATCGCTGATGATTGACTCTATCATCGGGCAAAAGCTGAGCGTACGCGAAGTAGAACAAATGGCTAAAAATTTCAAACTTCCCCGTGAGGTTTCAGTCGCCTCTTCGACAAAAACGGCAGAGCTGGATTTTGACGCACTTCAAACCTATTTATCTCAAATGGGGATTAAAAACTCTGCAAAAGGGTCAAAACTAACCCTTGAATTTGACGGAAATGGTCAAATAGTCTCATTTTTATCGGCACTTTCCTCATAATTTCTATCGTTTAACTGTCCCTTCAATTTACTAGTTGTATAATCTCGCAACTTTTAGGAGGTGGTATGTTAGATATAAGTCCGATGTTGCTAGGCAGCACACTGATTGTCTTCCTTGTCCTTATCGCCGCTCTTAATAGTTTGCTTTACAAACCTCTTTTCAACTATATGGAAAAACGGGATGCAGATATTAAAAAAGATCTTGACGAAGTTGGTAACAACGACGCCGAGGTTGCTGCATTTCACGCAGAAGCGGAAAAGATTATTAGTGATGCCAAACTACAAGCGCATGCAGTAAGAGAAAAAGTTGTTGCTGAAGCCAAAGCTTTGGCTAACAGCAAAATTGAGGCAAAACGTGCTGAACTGGCACAAGAATATGCTAAGTTTGAAGACGCAATGTCTGAAGAGCGTTCGCGATTGAAAGAGGTGCTTCGTTCAGAAGTCCCAACTTTCCAAGCTGCTGTAACAGCTAAACTGAATCAGATTTGAGGAGATAGTATGGGTAAAATATTGGTTACTGTATTAATGCTCAGTGCTTATCTGTTTGGATCTGATACTGCAGCCGAAGGTTCTACGGATATTGTTCAACGAACCGTTAACTTCCTCATTTTTGCAGGTATTCTTTATTACCTTTTGGCGGAGCCTATCAAAAACTATTTTGGTGGCAGAAGCGCGGGAATCGCATCTGAACTTGAAAAAGTTCAAGAGCGTTTACGCGAGTCAAAAAGATTGAAAGAAGCTGCAGAGCATAAGGTAGATGATGCCAATCGATTCGCGAATGAATTGAGTGAAATCACTAAAAAAGAATGCAAAATTCTTAGCGACAAAATCATGGCTCAGTTTGAACAAGATGTTGAGATTATGCAAAAACAAGCGAATGCTTTGATGGAACTTGAAAAACGTCAAATGGTACGTGATGCTGTGACGGATGTTATGGGTGACGTAATGTCTCAAACCAATGCAAGCCTGAGCAAAGATGCCATGACTGACATTTTGAAAAAGAAGGTGGCTTAACATGAAGCAAGAACTTATTGCCAAACGTTATGTTCAATCGCTTATGGCTGTTTTGGATGATTCATCATTGGATAATGCGGCAGAACTATTTGAGGTTCTAGCCACGGCATTTAATGACAGCAAGTTTCAGCAAATTATGCATAGTAATGATATTGCTGCTTCAGTTAAAACGAATTTGGTTCTTGAAATGGCGGCAACGGCTAACAGTAACGAAATCAATAACTTGATTAAGCTATTGGGTGAAAACGGCCGTTTAGCCTTTATTCCGGCGATAGCCAAAGAGCTTAAACGTCAAATCGCATCGAATAAGCGTGTTTACAATGGACGTATCTATAGCGATTCTGCAATAGATCAAAATTCGGTCAATACGATAGCTCGTGATTTGGGAACGAAAATGAATGCAACGATTTCGCTGCAGTTTGTTCCGTCAAATTACGATGGTGTTCGTGTTGTCGTCGATGATCTTAACGTAGAAATCGATTTTTCAAAAAGCCGCCTTAACGCTCAAATTGTTGAGCACATTTTAAAAGCAATTTAACCCTCGCGAAAGGAGAAATAGTGGTAGCAAAAGTACAAGCAGATGAAGTCAGTTCAATCATTAAAGAACGAATTGGTAATTTTGAACTTAATGTAGATATTAATGAAACCGGTAAAATCGTCTCATATGGAGATGGAATTGCTCAAGTATACGGTCTTAACAACGTTATGGCCGGAGAAATGGTTGAATTTGAAGATGGGACCCAAGGTCTTGTTATGAACCTTGAAGAGAGCAGTGTCGGTATCGTTGTTCTTGGTAAAGCAAAAGGTCTTCGTGAAGGTATGTCCGTAAAACGTCTTGGACGTCTTTTACGTGTTCCTGTCGGTGATGCTCTTCTTGGGCGCGTTGTAAACGCACTGGGTGAGCCGATCGACGGCAAAGGACCAATCGAATCGACTGAATCACGTTTCGTAGAAGAAAAAGCACCGGGTATTATGGCTCGTAAGTCGGTTCATGAACCAATGGCTACAGGTATCAAATCAATCGATGCTCTTGTTCCGATCGGACGCGGTCAGCGTGAGTTGATCATTGGTGACCGTCAAACGGGTAAAACTACCGTTGCATTAGATGCGATTATGAACCAAAAAGGTAACGGCGTTGTTTGTATCTACGTTGCTATCGGTCAAAAAGAATCAACTGTCGCACAAGTTATCCGTCGTCTTGAAGAGAGCGGCGCTATGGAATACACGATTGTTGTTTCTGCATCAGCATCAGAAGCTGCTGCATTACAATTCTTGGCTCCATATACGGGTGTAACAATGGCGGAATATTTCCGTGATTCAGCTCGTCATGGTTTGATCGTTTATGATGATCTCTCTAAACATGCGGTTGCTTACCGTGAAATGTCACTGATTCTTCGTCGTCCTCCGGGCCGTGAAGCATATCCAGGGGATGTTTTCTATATCCACTCACGTCTATTAGAGCGTGCTGCAAAATTGAGTGATGAATTGGGTGCAGGATCATTGACAGCACTTCCAATTATTGAAACTCAAGCGGGCGACGTTGCGGCGTATATCCCGACGAACGTTATCTCTATTACCGATGGTCAGATTTTCTTGGAAACAGATTTGTTCAATGCAGGTATCCGTCCGGCGATCAACGTCGGTCTTTCGGTTTCACGTGTTGGTGGTGCCGCACAAATCAAAGCAACCAAACAAGTGGCTGGGACCTTGCGTCTTGACCTTGCTCAATATCGTGAACTTCAAGCGTTTGCACAGTTTGCTTCTGATTTGGATGAAGTAAGCCGTAAACAGCTTGAGCGTGGTCAACGTATGGTCGAAGTGTTGAAACAACCTCCATATTCACCACTTTCAGCTGAAAAGCAAGCATTGATTATTTTTGCTGGTAACGAAGGCTACCTTGACAGTCTTCCAGCATCTGCTGTTGTTAAGTTTGAATCGGATCTTTATCCGTTCGTGGAAGCGAGTTATCCACAAATTCTTGAAAACATTCGTGTTTCATCTAAAATTGATGATGAAACAATGGCGATGATGAAAAAAGCGATCGAAGAGTTTAAAACTACTTTCGTTGCTGAATAAGGATCTTTATGGCTAACTTGAAAGAGATTCAAAGACAGATAAAGAGCGTTTCCAACACGCAGAAAACCACGCGTGCGATGAAACTCGTCTCTACGGCGAAACTTCGCCGTGCAGAAGAATTAGCAAAACGTTCTCGTCTGTTTGCACAAAAAACGAATCAAGTTATCGCTGAAATCGCAGGTCGTATCCATTGCAATAAAGTAGGCGGGATTCAAAGCCGTTGTTTTGTTCAGAATGATGCGCCAAAAACGATTGATATTATTTTTGTTACAGCTGATAAAGGTCTTTGCGGCGGTTTTAACCTGCAAACGATCAAAGCGGTCAAACGTTTGATGAGCGAGCACAAAAATAATAATGTCAACATCCGTCTCCGCGGTATCGGTAAGAAAGGGATTGAATATTTTCGTTTCAATCAAGTAGAATTGCTTGATGAAGTGAAAAATCTTAGCTCTTCTCCTGATATGCAGCGGTCAAGCGAATTTATGACTCGATCAATTAAAGATTTCAATGATGGTATTGTTGATGCTGTTTATCTCGTATACAACGGCTACAAGAATGTTATCACTCAAGAATTGCATGTAAATCAAATATTGCCGGTGCAAGTAGACGATTTTGATTGCGATCAAGCAAACAAAACCGTCCTTGAACTTGAGGCACATGATGAAGAAGCAATGCTTGATTCATTGGTAACTAAATATGCGGAATACAATATGTATTATGCGTTGATCGATTCGGTAGCGGCTGAGCACAGTGCTCGTATGCAGGCTATGGATGCAGCAACAAACAATGCTAAGAAAATGGTAAAATCGTTGACCGTCAAGTATAACAAAGCGCGACAAGAAGCGATTACGACTGAGCTTATTGAGATTATAAGCGGCGTAGAGTCGATGAAATAATTATGGAGGAAAGAATGATTGGTAAAATTGCTCAAGTAATTGGTCCTGTTGTTGACGTTGATTTCGAAGGTTATCTTCCTACAGTCAACGAAGCAATAGAAGTAAATGTTAGTGTTGAAGGGAATACGACCCGTCTTGTTCTTGAAGTAGCTTCACACCTTGGTAATGGACGCGTGCGTACGATTGCTATGGATATGTCTGAAGGTCTTGTACGTGGATTGGCTGCAACGGCAACCGGTGCACCGATCAAAGTTCCTGTAGGCGATAAAGTTCTTGGACGTATCTTCAACGTTATCGGTGAAACCATCGATGGCGGTGATCAAGTTACGGATTGTGAAACATGGTCTATTCACCGTGATCCTCCGGCACTTATCGATCAAAGTACAACGACTGAAATGTTCGAAACTGGTATCAAAGTTGTTGACCTTTTAGCACCATATTCAAAAGGTGGTAAAGTTGGTCTCTTCGGTGGTGCGGGTGTTGGTAAAACCGTTATTATCATGGAATTGATCCACAACGTTGCTCACGGGCACGATGGTCTTTCTGTATTCGCGGGTGTCGGTGAACGTACACGTGAAGGTAATGACCTTTACCATGAGATGAAAGACTCTAGCGTTTTGGACAAAGTTGCACTGTGCTACGGTCAAATGTCTGAACCACCGGGAGCACGTAACCGTATCGCTCTTACCGGTCTTACCATGGCGGAATATTTCCGTGATGAAAAAGGGCTTGACGTATTGATGTTCATCGATAACATCTTCCGTTTCGCACAATCAGGTTCAGAGATGTCGGCACTTCTTGGACGTATTCCATCAGCTGTTGGTTACCAACCGACATTGGCTCGTGAAATGGGTGCACTTCAAGACCGTATTACATCAACCAAAAAAGGTTCTATCACTTCGGTTCAAGCGGTATACGTACCTGCGGATGACTTGACAGACCCGGCTCCGGCTTCGGTATTCGCTCACTTGGATGCGACAACGGTTCTGAATCGTAAAATCGCTGAAAAAGGGATCTATCCTGCGGTTGATCCATTGGATTCAACATCACGTCTTCTTGATCCACAAATCATCGGTGAAGAGCACTATGGTGTTGCTCGCGGTGTTCAAAAGACACTTCAAAAATACAAAGACTTGCAAGATATTATTGCAATCTTGGGTATGGATGAGCTTTCTGAAGAAGATAAATCTGTTGTTGAGCGTGCTCGTAAAATCGAGAAGTTTCTTTCACAGCCATTCTTCGTTGCTGAAGTATTTACAGGTTCACCAGGTAAATATGTTTCACTTGAAGAAACAATCAAAGGCTTTAAAGGTATCTTGAACGGTGATTACGATCACTTGCCTGAGAGTGCATTCTATATGGTTGGCGATATGAACGAAGCGATTGAAAAAGCCGCAAAAGCAAAAGCCAAATAATCGCTTTTTAAAGGAATACAATGGATACACTAAATTTAGAAGTGATAACTCCAAGC
>DASUMY010000029.1:0-7021 GCA_036277435.1 Sulfuricurvum sp. | reverse complement strand
ATTCCGATGAAGAGGGTTAAAAGCTCAGTATTCATTCATTTTCTCTCTCGTTTTGATTAGTGTAGCCTAAGATTTCTTAAGAGTGCCTCCCTCCACAGGGATTTGCACGGTTTAAATGAGGTATTATTTCCGTTCACGTATTAAATTTAAAAGAGATGACAAGGAGAATCAATGACATTTATCGCGAAAAGTGCCCTCAGCTTGTGTGTTGCACTCCTAAGTGTTGCCGGTGCGAATGAAGCACTGATTGAGAAGATTAAAAAAGGGGATGCGCCTGCCGTCAATCAGATGATCCAAAGCGGTGCGGATATCAATACGAAAGTCAACGGGGCGACTCCTTTGATGTGGGCATCAAAAGGGGGAAATGCTCCCATCGTCAGTGCCTTGATCGATAAAGGGGCGGAGGTGAATGCACAAGACGGTGCCAAATACAGTGCCCTGATGTATGCCGCATCCCAAGGGCATCTTGAGGTCATGAACGTGTTATTGTCCCATGGGGCAAATCCCAATGTCAAAACGAAAAACGGAATTTTCCCTCTCAAAACGGCAATCGACCGCAATGATAGAGCCATGGCGGAACTTCTCCTGTCGCATGGTGCTGATGTCAACATGATTACCCCCTGCGGTGCATCGGTGATGTTGAGCGCCGTCATCGGAAAGCATACGGATATGGTGATGCTGTTGCTCGAACGGGGCGTCAATGTCAACAAAGGGGATGAGGATGGGGCAACCCCTTTGATGCTCGCAGCAGAGGCCGGGAACAAAGAGCTGGTAGGTTTGCTGTTGTCCAAAGGGGCGGATAAAAATGCCAAAGACGCTGAGGGGCAAACCGCGTACCAGCATGCGAAGCACGGAGGGCATCCGGAGGTTGCGGCATTATTGGAATAAACCATTTGGAATCGGATGAACATTCTCATGGTTTATAGGAGCCTAAAGGTTTAAAAATATATACTTTATGTATTCTAAAAATACAGAAGGTATATATGATACTCACACTTTCGCATCAAAAAGGGGGCGTCGGGAAATCGACGGTCGCCTGGAACCTTGCGGTCCTTTTTTCCAATATCATTGAAACACGTATTATTGATCTTGATACCCAGCGTTCGCTGACGGTAACCAATTCGCTCCGTCAGGAACAAGGTCTCTCCCCGATACCTATCCTCCATTTTAACACGGCCGAAGAGTTGGCGCATTATGCACAAAACGATTCGGATGAGGTTCTGACGATTATCGATTCGGGCGGATTTGACAGCGGATTCAACCGTGTGGCGATCATCGCCTCGGATCTGCTGATAACCCCCGTAAGCGATAAACCGTTTGATTTGATGGGTGTACAAAAATACGAAGAGATTCTCAAAAGCCTTTCACAGATTCAAGGGGAGACGATAAAAACCCATATTCTTTTTAATAACATCAATCCGGCGATGAAACGGTTTGGCGATTTGGTTGAGTTCATCTGCATGTCGGAACATTTTGATCTGCTGACCTCTATCCTGCGCCAGCGGGTTGATATCGCCAATTCGGTCGGTGAGGGAAAAAGTATAAAAGAGTACCGTATTTTTAGTCGTGCCGATCAAGAGATGGATGAGTTGTTTCACGAAATAAAAGCACTTTTGAATATCAAATAAATATCTAAAGTATATATAAAGGATACATTATGGCGAAGAAAACCTTTTTACAAAATATTGAAAAAGTCAAAAGTTCTGCGGCAATGAGCGAACGGGACAACAGCTTGAAAAGCGATAAAGAAAAGATGAAAAAGCTCATCACGATACCCGTAGAGTGGGAAGGAAAAATCCGCACTTTTCACGGAGGAACCGTCAGCGCGTACATATTGATCGCGTTGCAAGAACGGATGCAAAAAGATGGGCTTCTTTAAAATGCCCAAAGAAGGCTTGTTATAAATGCCGTATCTTTTTTGTGCACGTCCATAGGGGGACGAGCGTCGTAGAGGTAATTTGCCGTTAAACTGAGATGGAGTTTTCCATAGATGGGGACGAGCAGCTCCAGTGTCTGTGAGGTGACGTAATCGGAAACCTCCTCAAATTGCGGTTGAAAATAGCCTATGTAGCTTAGTTTGGACGCGTTATAGAATTTTTGCGTGTAGGCAATATAGCTGTTGAGACGGCCGTTTTGCTCATCAGGATTCAGCTCAGGATGGGTGTAATCGATCTCTTCATGGAAACCGCCGATCCCGGCATACCCTTTTCCCCAATCTTCCGAGTTGAAAAAGCGCCAGCGCACCCCTGCCCCGGCAAGAGAGCGGGATTTTATGTCTTTGAAGGCATCCTGTTCCGATTGGACAAATAGTTCCCCACACCAGTCATTGTGATCGAGTGTGCGGATATAGCGTACATGGGCATAGGTACGGTCTTCGTTTTTGGTGCCGTTGGAGGTGCCGTAGTCATAGGTCAACGTCCCCCATACTACATAGTCGTCGCTTTGGTCATATTGTAGCCGAAGGGCGAGCGAATAGTCATCTTTTTCGGTATTCCCGCTTTTAGAACTCAAGGATCCGGCAACATTGCCGCTTATACCCGGTTGGGAACCGACGTCGACGGGGGCAATGTTCACAAGGGCGAAAAGGGGGGACGACAGTAGAAAGGAGAGTACGGCAAGAGAACGCAAGAGATACCTTTGATGGAAATGGGTATCGAATTATAGCGACTTCAATTATTTGCTATAATGAGTCCATTTCAAGAGAAAGAGATGCTATGGTGCCGCCCCAATCTCCCTGGTCTGCCAGCGCGGACGATGTACTGAAACAACTGCACTCCACACCGCAGGGGCTGGAGGTGATAGAGGCTGAAAACCGCTATGAAGCATTCGGCCCCAATACCCTGATGGCAGAAGAGCGTTCAAAAACGGCGATGTTTGCCGCCCAATTTGCAAGCCCCATCGTTCTCATCCTTATCGCGGCGGCTCTGATGAGTTTTCTCATGGGGCATATCAAAGATGCGATCGCCATCCTCGCCATCCTGATCATTAACGCCGTTTTAGGATTTTATCAAGAGCTCAAGGCGGAAACCTCAATCCGCTCCCTGCAGAGGCTGACAGAAAGCCATGTTCAGGTTTTACGCAACGCTCTTGAAACAACGCTTCCCGCACGAAGGCTCGTCCCGGGAGACATTGTCAGGCTGGGCGAGGGGAATGTTGTGCCTGCCGATATACGTCTGATGCAATCGCATGCACTGCAAGTGGATGAAGCCGTACTGACGGGAGAATCGCTCCCTTGCGATAAAGTGAGTGATTCCATTCTCGGGCAAACCGTCCCTTTGTATGAACAAAACAATTGTCTCTTTTCCGGAACATCGATATTGAGAGGTCAGGGAACGGGCGTTGTGTATGCAACGGCCGAAAAAACCGCCATCGCCCGGATTGCACAAGCCGCGCAGCAAACCTCCCCGCAATCCCCATTGACGCGATCGATGCGGAATGTGTCTCGCAAATGGCTGGGTGCGGTTATCGGCATTCTGGTGGTGCTGGGGGCGATTGCATTGGCTCAAGGGCGCAGTGCCGATGAAATGGCGATGATTCTTTTGGCACAGCTTGTTTCTGCCGTTCCCGAGGGGCTGCCGATTGTTATTACCCTTATTTTAGCGATCGGGGCCCATCGACTAAGCCATCATAAAATTTTGGTGCGTCATTTGCCTTCTGTCGAAGCGTTGGGAAGTGCCACGATTATTGCAACGGACAAAACCGGGACGATTACCGAAGGTCTATTGTCTGTCAAAGAATCGCTTTCGCTGAACGAAAGTGAACTGCGCCGCTGTGCCGCGCTGTGCAACGATGCTCACAATAATAGCGGCGACAGTGTCGATGTCGCGCTGTTTCGATGGCTGGGGGAGGAGTTTGAAACACTCCAATCTCAGCATAAACGGATTTTTTATCACCCTTTTGATCCCGTTTCTCGGATGATGGCAACGGTCAATAAAATCGGTGAGGAAGAGAGACTTTATCTCAAAGGGGCGTACGAATCACTCGTCCCCTTGGCCAACAATACTCCTGATGAGCTGCAAACGCTAGCGGATGCCCATGATCGGATGGCCTCGTCGGGATTACGCGTTCTGACCTTTGGTATCAGTGATCAGGGGTGGAAAGATCCCGCACAGTGGGAGATTACGATCGTAGGATTGGTCGCATTTGCCGACAAGCCTAAAGAGGGGGTCAAAGAGGCGATTCAAATGGCTGAAGAGGCGGGGATACGTCTTATTATGATCACGGGGGACAATCCGATAACGGCAGAAGTTATCGCCAGAGAGGTGGGAATGGTACACGACCATGACCGCTTTCTGAGTGGAAAAGAGATCGATGGGTTGACGAATGAAGAACTTTTGAGGGCTTTGAAACATACCTCTGTTATCGCCCGCGCCATGCCGGAACACAAATATCGGATTGTTCAAATGCTCCAAAAAGGGGGTGAAATCGTGGCCGTAACGGGGGATGGGGTCAATGATGTTCCGGCGCTTAAAGCGGCTGATTTGGGAATTGCGATGGGAAGCGGAAGCGAAGCGGCAAAATCCTCTGCCAAGATGGTGATTGTCGACAATAATCTAGGGGTGATTGTCAACGCGATACGGCAAGGCAGAGTGATCGCCGATAACTTGCGCAAAGTCCTTTTTTATCTTTTGGCTACGAGTTTGGATGAAATTATCATCATCAGTGTGGCCATTCTGATGGCACTTCCTCTTCCGCTGCATCCGACACAGATTTTATGGGTGAATATCCTGACCGAAGGGGTTTGTGACAAAGCCTTTGCCGTATGTAAAGAAGAGGGGGATGTAATGCGCCGGAGGGTACGCCCTATGGCGTATCAGTTTTTTGACCGTGCGACGGTATTGCGGATTGTCTGGGTTGCGTTTGCAACGGCTATCGTTGTCTTGGCGGTGTTCTTGTATGTCCTCTCCCTTGAGTATTCATACGATATGGCTCTGACAGCATCGTTTTCAACCTTGGTCGTTTCTCAATGGATTAATGCGGTTTTAGCGCAAAAAGAGTCGGAGCCGTTTTTGAAGAACGTGCGAAGGAGTGTGACGATTAATCCGTGGATATGGGGAGGTATCGCCTTGGGGATACTGCTTCAAGCCGTAGCCTTGTATGTCCTGCCGGAGTGGTTTCACAGTGTCCCCCCGACGCCTGAAATACTGGGATATATTTTGATGGCAGCCGCGGGAAATTTTATGTTAGTCGAAGGGTACAAGTGGGGGGAATATCGACTCCGTCGCGGTTTGCCCGCATTGTCGGAGCGCATTGGGAATCCTTAGGGGTTTAACACAATATGCTTTTCGTCCCCCTTGCGATGCAAGCGAATGTGCGGAATATTTCCCTTGGGCGTCGTAGCGTATTCCTGCCGCGTTTCGGGATCGATAAACACCACACGATTGTGCCCATTGTAGGTACCGTGATGGGTTATAACCGCATGGATATCAGCCTCATAGACCTTTTCGAGTTTTGATTGAAGCGCCTCTAGATAGACCTCTTCTTCGCGCAGTTGACCATTAGCAAGGGAGAGTTTATTCGCTTCGCTTTGGTATTGCCGAATACGGACCATATCGGCTTTCATCGGCATATCATTGCTTTTTTGCGCGATGAGGATGCGTCGTTTCATCTCCTGTATGCGGCTATTTTGTTCTTTAAATGCCTGCTGCCGCGCGATAAGCTCATTTTTTTGCTCTTTAAGATAGGTGTTTTTGGCCTGAATATCCGACTTGATGGCCGTGATTTTTTCATAATAGATGGGAATCGAAGCCGGATCAATGATCAGAGAATTTCCATCTCCTTCGATATGATTGACTTCGATCGATTCAAGAGCGGTAATTTTCGAATTGGAATAGAGCTCCTCAATATGAACGGTTCGTGCAATAATCTCCCCCCCCAGCATTTTTTTAATCCGAACGCTGTCGGCCTCTATTCTCCCCCCCTCAAGAATATCGATATTGGCAATTCTGGCTTTGAGATCACCGCGGTGAAGCTGGATAGTGGCAACTTCCGTGGCATCTATTTTTGACTTTTTATGGGTTTGTGCCCCAATCGTGATATCCTGAGCCAGAATTTTCGTATTTTCTCCCACGGTGCCGGTGATATCGACCGTTTGTACATCAATGCTCACACCGATTCCGACGGCATCTTCACTCGAATTTTTTTGCTCTATCGTCAGCGAAATATCTTTATCGGTACCTGCTTCAATGGAACCGGTTGTTTTCATACTGGCGGATTCCAAGTAGAGCTCTTGGGCAACGGAAAAAATCCCATCGTCCTGTTTGACAAAGCCTGACACCTTTGCATAGTAGCGTCTGCTTTTCTCATCCTGTTCTTGGGAGATGGTGGCTTCATCGATACGGATAAAATCGGCATATTGGACGGTGGGGTCAGGGATAGGAATATGGATCCCGTCACATCCGCGTCCATCACGCCCCCGAACCGGAAAAATATATTCCAAAAGGAGATCTCCCGGCTGTACCCCTTCGATAAAACTGTTGTTTCGATTGAGCTGTTTGTAGTGCAGGATGACGGCATCATTGATGACCTCAACGGGAGGAAAAGATTGAGCGATCAGCATACGGTACGGAGCGGTAAGGGGGCCGTTTTTTTGGATCGTAGCCAAAAGACGGGTAATCTCTTTGTCAAAATCAACATCGGCGATTCCGATCATAAACCCTAATCGGAGCTGTTTACGGACAATGGCATCTTTGATCCATGCTTGGACCCCTTTTTTCAACGGGATGGTGGACGCGGGGTCAATAATGGCGATCACTTTACTTTTTGTTTTATCCGATGCGAGAGAAAAACGCAAGTCAAGGAGAGGATGCGGGGCAAAAGGACGGATACAGATCTGATACTCTTGGCGTACGCTGAATGAACCGGACCGGATATTCTCCTCTGTCGTTTGTCCCAGGAGATTGTCACCGGTAAGCTGCACCCAGTCTTTGTCTCCTGGCCCTTTGAAATAGGTTTCACACGACAGAAGGTCAAAATCAATTTTGTCGGCCGTTAGTTTACGGTCGCTGGCGGCAAAAGCCAA
>DASUMY010000028.1:0-2138 GCA_036277435.1 Sulfuricurvum sp. | reverse complement strand
TTCGGACACCCTGACACAGATGTGTGATCTTTTCGGGCAGATTCGTGCCAGCAACAAAGAGGAGCGGTTTATCGCGGATGCGGTCGAGCAGTCCCATCGTCTAAAGCAAAGCGCGAGTCTCTACGGAATCAAAGCACTGGTTGGAGAGCGGTACTCGTATACCCTCTTTTTGAGCGGCTTTGAGATCTTCCGTGCATTAGGGCTGGTTATGGTGCTGTATTCGGATTTGAGTATCGGGCTGATGTTCGGGATTTTCGGCTATCTGTGGTTTATGATGACTCCGGTGCAGGAACTTCTGTCGCTTCAATACAGTTTTGCCAATGCGAAAAATGCCCTTTCAAGGCTCAATGAACTTTTAGCGCTGCCCAGAGAACCGAAAGAGGCTGATGAAAGGGTGTCTTTGGGATCGTCCACCGCATTGTCGATCCAAACCCGCGATCTGGTATTCGGCTATGATGCCAACGAGCCCGTTTTAAAAGGGTTGAACCTGACGATCGCCGCAGGAAGCAACGTCGCGATTATCGGGGCCAGCGGAAGCGGAAAAAGTACCCTCTCGCAGCTGCTGGTCGGGTTTTACCCTCCGACATCGGGGGATATCCTCTATAACGGCATCCGCGTAGAAGAGATCGGTTTTTCCAAGGTTCGTGATGAAGTGTTTGTCGTATTGCAGCAGCCGTTGATGTTCAATGATACCCTGCGTTTTAATCTCACGATGGGAGAGAGCGTAGCGGATGAGGCGATTTGGAGTGCCCTTCGAATCGCACAGCTGGAATCTTTTGCAGGATCGTTGATCAATGGGCTCGACACGCAAGTGGGAAAATTCGGCATCCGCCTCTCAGGAGGGCAGCGTCAGCGGTTGAGTATCGCCCGTATGCTTCTGGCCGATCCGAAAGTGGTTATATTCGATGAGTCCACCTCGGCGCTGGACGTTCACACGGAGAGTGCTCTTTTTGAGGCATTAGAGACGTTTTTAAAAGAGAAAACGGTGATTATTATCGCTCACCGCCTCAGTACGATTACGAAAGCCGATTACATCTACGTGCTGGAAAACGGCACGATTCTTGAAGAGGGGACGCGTGAACAGCTGGAACATATCGATGGAAGTTTCCGTTCATTTGTAAACCGACAACAATAGTGTTACAATCGTCAGAGACAAAACGAGGATTACGGGTGAAACAGAATTATTTTTTACGATGGATGGGGATCGTGGCATTTGCCTTTATGGTGTGGCTCCTGTTCCCTTTTTTAAAAAGCTTTTGTGTCGCGCTGTTATTGGCCATGGCGGTGCTGCCCCTGCATCGTCTGGTGGAACTGCATCTTGCGCATTGGCGGTTTCTGAACCCCTTTGCCACGGTTGTTGCGGCCGGTATTGTGACCCTTGGACTCTCGTTGATTATTTTTCTTCCTATCGTTGTCTTTTTCTTTCATCTATTGGATCAGCCTGAGAATACGATCGTGATGATTGAATCCATCGGCGCTAAAATGGATTTACTGACAACCTATTTTCCCTCGTATCTGGCATGGCTCAAAGATCCGGTGGACAATTTACTGGCATTGGCCAAAATGCATAAAGATGAAATCATCACGGTAATGGTGACATGGGTCGGAAACGGGTTGAAAAGCTTTATGACGATGTTGGGGGAAATGACGATGATCGTTGTTTTTTTCTTCTTTTTAACGTGGTATGGCCGAAGACTGACATTGTTTTTACTCCCCATTATCCCTCTGTCCCGTTCCATCAAACGGGAATTTTTAGAAGAGATGACGACAACCACGGCCGTTGTGTTTTATACGTTGCTGGGGGTGATGGCGGCACAGGGGCTTGCGTTTGGAATCTTTATCGCTTTTTTTGAGGGGTACAATCCATGGCTACTGGGATTTTTAACGGGTATTGCTGCGATTATCCCTATTTTCGGTACGGCATTGATTTGGATTCCGATCGCCGTCAATGAGTATTTTCAAGGCCATATTATGAATGTGGTGATTATTTCGTTGTATTCCTGGGCGATGATGGCATTTTTTATCGACAATATCGTCAAACTGGTGATTTTGAATTTCGTGAATCGGACACTGAGCCAAGCCAAAAGCCGAATCAACGAGTTTATGATTTTTTTTGCGATTGTCGGCGGGTTGGCGAC
>DASUMY010000027.1:0-4815 GCA_036277435.1 Sulfuricurvum sp. | reverse complement strand
GCACACGGGAAGAGTCACCTCAAAGTAAAAATGGCTCCCCTTCCCCTCTTCGCTTTCAACCTTTAAGATCCCTCCCATGAGAAAGACCAGATGCGCACTGATCGAAAGACCAAGACCGGTTCCTCCAAAATTACGGGTGATAGAGGTGTCCGCTTGGGAAAATGCTTCAAAAATTTTCTTTCGTTGGGAGAGCGGTATCCCGATACCGGTGTCTTTGATTCCGATGCGAATGGCCATCCCTTCCTCGGTACGCCCCAGCGAATCTGCGTAAAAGTCAATATGCCCCTTTTCCGGTGTAAATTTGACGGCATTGCTCAATAAATTCGCAATGATTTGTCCCATACGCAAAGTGTCCATCCGAAGGCACGGCGCTATTTTGGGATCTATGGCCGTATCAAAGGAAATCTGCTTCCCTTCCATTCCTGCGGTGAAAAGCTGCGCCATGGT
Organism: Sulfuricurvum sp.; assembly: GCA_036277435.1. Lineage (GTDB taxonomy): Bacteria > Campylobacterota > Campylobacteria > Campylobacterales > Sulfurimonadaceae > Sulfuricurvum. Next base: position 4,368 of record DASUMY010000027.1, on the reverse strand, counting down.
AGTGAACTCGACAAACGGATTGACCGCTGTATATTCCAGTTCCACCTTTCCGCTTTCGATCTTGGAAAAATCAAGAATATCATTCACGATTCCCATGAGGGTTTGGGTACTGCTGCTGATGATATCGATATACCGTTTTTGCTTTTCGTTGAGCTCGCTTTTGGAGAGCAGTTCCGTGAATCCGATGATCCCGTTCATTGGGGTACGAATTTCATGACTCATGTTGGCCAGAAAATCCCCTTTCATTTTAGCCGCCGCTTTTGCCTCATCTTTGGCACGCTGAAGCTCGGTGACATCCTCACGCAGCCCAATGTATTCGACAATATTCCCCTCTTGATCCAAAATAGGGGCTATCGTCGTTTTAACGGTATAGCGGGTCCCCTCTTTCGTACGATTATTGATGTATCCGTGCCATATTTCTTTCGCTTGTATCGTCTTCCACATATCCTTGAATACCTGCGAAGGCATTTTGGGATCACGCACCATATTGTGAGGCTGACCGAGCAGCTCCTCGCGGCTGTACCCGCTGATACTGCAAAACATATCGTTCACAAACGTAATGATCCCTTTCTCATCTGTCTTGGAAACGATACTCGAAGAGTCAACGATCGTTTTGTACTGTTCGAGTAAAAATTTGTTTTTCGCTACGGAGAGTTCCAACTCTTTGGTATGGGCAATCTCCTCGATTTTTGCAATAAGATCCTGTTTTTGTAAAGGTTTGGGCAAAAAAGAGGTGATTCCATGCTCAATTGCTTGAATCAGAACATCCAGATTTTTAAGCCCGGTGGATAGGATAAAGGGGATATGAGGATCATTGGCACGAACCGATTTTAATAATTCAATCCCGTTCATAACCGGCATATCAATATCACTGATGATCAAATCAAGCGGCTGCGCCGTATAACACTCCAACGCTTCGGAACCGTTACGCGCCGTATGAACCGTTGCGACTCGGCGCATCAGGATTTGTGCCAGCTGCTCGACAATAACCGGTTCATCGTCAACAATTAAAACGGAAATAGGGAGCTTTGTTTTCTCTTTCATGAAGCCTCTCCTGCAGATTGATCCATCGGGATGACAATACTAAAATGGGCCCCTGCTGGCGTATTGGACGCGTTCAGGCTCCCCCCTATGTTTTGCTCGATGATCATTTTTGACATATACAGACCGATCCCCGTCCCTTTTCCTTCTTCTTTCGTGGTGAAATAGGGTTCAAAAATTCGGTCGATAACCGATTCCGGAATCCCTCCGCCGCTGTCTTCGATACCCAAACGTATCCTCTCACCCTCCTGGCCAATCGTGATACGAATCCATTTATCACCTTTCTCTCCTGAATCCGCCTGCGCATACAACACATCATCGGCATTTTTCAAAAGGTTTAAAATAACCTGCTGCAATTCATTCCGATAGCCGTACACGAGATAGCGTCCGGGGGCAGCGTCTTCGAACAATAGCCGTATGTGATGATTTTCCAGCGTTTTTGCGATAATATCTAGCGTGCTCGTAACGGCTTCCGCCATATCAAACCGCTCTTTTCGCTTGTTGGGCTGGAAAAAATTCCTGAAATCATCAATCGTTTTGGACATAAACGTAATCTGCGCCATTGATTTTTCGGTCACATCCGAGATAAACGCGTCATTCATCTCTCCATATGCATGGGCATCTTCTAAATTTTGGATCACGAGGCCAAGCGTGTTGAGCGGTTGGCGCCATTGGTGGGCAATATTTCCGATCATCTCCCCCATTGCCGCCATCTTCGCTTGATTAAACATCAGCTGCTGCTGCTCACTATTAATGTGAATCTGCTCTTTGATCTGGTGTTCCAAATGCTGTTCATGCCTCTGAATCTGGGTAATATCATGCCCGATCGCTACGAATTCACGGACGGTTCCCCTGTCGTCAAAAATCCCGGAGAACGTCGCGGATATGTAGCATGCCTCTGCGTGATGGTTTTCAAAAAGCAACACGGTAGTAATCGGGGGACTCTGGGGAGAAAACTTTTGAAATGCCCGAAATAGTTCCAAGGTCGGGTTTTTCATAAGATCTTTGAGGTATACCGGCTCAAACGCATCACCGCCATGCCCAAACAGAAGATGCGACAACCGATCGTTGATGTACACCACCTCCAAATCGGGCGAAAGCTTCAGGTACAGCGTTGAGTTCTCAATCGCATCATGGTAAAGATCAAATTTACGCCGCCCTTCTCCAATAATCCTGTTCTGCTTTACCTCATTGATCATATTATCGATTTTGAGAAGCACCTCTTCGATAATATAGGGTTTGCGGATGAGATCTTTGACGCCGTGCTTGATCACTTTGGCGATTTTATTGCTGTCATTGCTCCCCGTCAAAATCATGACGGGGAGATTCTTATACTCTTTTTTACGACGAAGCATCGCCATGAGGGAAAATCCGTCCATGAGCGGCATCTCCAAATCTGCCACCAATGCATCAATGGGATATTTTTCGATTATCTGAACGGCTTCTTTTCCGTTCGCTGCCGTCAATATTAAAAAACCTCTGCTACTGAGGAGCAATTCAAGATTATTCCGTATAAAACTGGAGTCGTCCACCACCAATATCGTATATTCGGTATTAGACTCAACTTGCTTAATCGTGTTTCGTATGCTCTCAACGATATCGTCAAAATAGCGCTCTTTGGTGATGTAATCGACAATTCCGAATCCAAAGAGGCGATCACGCCGAAAAGAGTCCCGGTCCGTTGTCATAATAATCACTCTGGCATCGGCTCTTTTCGCATACGGCAGGAGCATCTCCCCCTCTCCGTCAGGAAGAATCAGATCGAGCAGAATATAGTCAAAACGGTGCGATTGGGTTAATGTGATCGCGGTTTCAAGATCATAGGCTTGTTCGAGGTAGTGGCCGTCGAGTTCGAGACTTTTTTTCAGATTATCGCTGATAAGCTTTGAGTCTTCAACGATCAAAATGTTATAGGTCATCGCTGATTTCCTCTGGTTCGTGATGGCTTGCATCCAATAGAATCGTGAAGCATACCCCATCTTGAATGTTGTGGGCCTTTAACGTTCCTTGCATCTGTTCTTGGATGATCATTTTGGACATATACAACCCGATTCCGCTCCCTTTTCCCTCTTCTTTCGTCGTGAAATAAGGGTCAAAAATTTTCGGGAAAACGGCTTCGGGAATACCCCCTCCATTATCTGAAATCAGTATCTGGATTTTATTGTTATCCTGATGCGCTTCAATGCGAAGCAAGGGGGTGGTAACCTCTTTGCCCATCAGCGCATCTTTGGCATTATTCAAAAGATTGAAAATAACCTGGGAAAACTCGTTTGGATACCCATATATCTGTAGATTTTCAGGGATAGAGATCGTATACTGAATCCCGTTTTTTTTCATGCTGGCACTGAGAATATCAATCGTACTCATAATACTCGAATGCAATGAAAAAAGCTTTTTCGTTTTCTCCGGATTGAAGAAATTTCTAAAATCCTCGATGGTTTGGGACATATAGTTGATTTGATCCATCGCTTTTGACGATGTCGTTTGAATATACTCCTTATTCAACTCCCCAAACTCATACGCCTCTTCAATATCTTGAACGATCAACCCCAATGCATTCAGAGGCTGACGCCATTGGTGGGCGATATTGCCGATCATCTCCCCCATGGCCGCCAAACGGCTTTGCTGAATCAACATCGCCTGCTGGGACTTGACCTCTTGTTCAAGATGACGTTCTTTGGTAATATCTCTCGAAATCCCCACCAAACCCACCAATTCCCCTTGTGCATTCAGTAACGGAGCTTTGGTCGTTTGGTACAGTACATCCGTTCCATCCGCATGTTTAACCCACTCATCATTCGTCCGCGGCTTCATCGTCTTTAGCATCAACGTATCCATTTTTCGAAACAGATTGGCGTATGTAGGTTCAAACAGATCAAAATCGTTTTTTCCGATAATCTCCTCTTTCGATTTTCCGGCAAATTGTTCAAAATGCTGATTACACCCAATGTAGGTAAAATCAAGATTTTTGTAAAAAATAGAGTCATTAATCGATTCGGTAACGCTGTGAAGTAATTCATGGCTTTTGCCGATGTCTCGATTCGCTTCCGTCAGCTCTTTCGAACTCACTTCCAGGATATGTTCGACGAGCCGATGATCCTCATCGTACTGCGTATAGCTTTGATCCACCAACTCTAAAAACAGGGCAAGCTCAGGGGAAAGTGCTGTTTTCCATTCACTCCCCAAGCTTTTTTTGAGCTGGATCTCTAGCAGTTTATGCATCTCAGTCCTCGTAAATAACGGTCAAAGTCATCGTCTGATTATGCAGCTTGCAATTCAAAAGATCATCGGAAAAAGGGGACAATTCTCCAAAGGAGTAGAATCCGC
>DASUMY010000026.1:0-3286 GCA_036277435.1 Sulfuricurvum sp. | reverse complement strand
TCCAAAAAAAGGCGCGGAAAATGGGTTAGCGTTTCATTTCGGATATTGGCCTGTGCATAGCCTGAACTTGCACGATCAAATTCTTTAAGAATCGATTCGGCATTGGAGGTGAGTTTCATCATTTTAAAATTACCCAGGCTGCGTTGGATGATTTCAAAAAACTTTTTTTGGTGTTCTTCTCGAGTTACCCCCGCTTTTTTGATCGCACGGGAAACCGTTTTAACTAAAAATAGTGCGTTTAAAAGCAAAATCATACTGATCAGCAGGGTGATTTTCCAGTTAATATAGAGCATGACCGAATAGATAAAGATAACGATGAATATTTCGCTGAGCATCAACAGAAGCCCTGAAAGGAGATTCGTCATATTTTGAGCTTCGTCGATGATGGCTTTACTGAGTTCAGAGCTGTTTTTGTCGATGAAGTTGCGATAGCTCATCCCCAGATAGTTTTCGAAAAGGCGGTAGGCGAGGAGGTGGTATCTTCCTTTTGAAAACTTTGCGAGCAGGTAAAAATAGCCAAGATTAAAAATGCTGCGTAAAAAGTAAAAGAGCAATAAAAGAGCACCTCCGGCAATGACAAAATCAATATCGCTGGAGAAATGGAAAAATTCGTATGCGTAGCGAAGGTATGGATTTGAATGAATCGTTTCAAAATTACTCGCAATAGAAATAAAAGGGAGAATAGCCGTGACGCCGATCATTTCAATGAATGAAATAAAGATGGATATAGGAATTAAAACGAGAAGAAAGCGTTTATCGTGCCGGGTTAAAATGGAGAAAAGTTTAGAGAAAAAAAGGTTCATGGGGGAACCTTTATATTTTATTTATTTTTTGACAATATCGTTTGGCATTTAAGAGGCGTTCTTTGTGTTTTGCATCGGCAAGCGCTTCGGTCATGACGTTGCGCAGATAATACTCAAGGTATTTACAGAGGTTGATATCGCCTTGAATTCCGGCTTCTTTTTTAAATCGCTGAATCGGTCCGGATAGCTCTGAATTACGGAAAAGTGCCTCATTGAAATCGTAGCCGAAATAGTTTAACGCTTCGGTGAACTGATAGAGGAGTTTTTCTTTGATCTCATTGAAATATTTTAAAAATTCTTCACGATGTTCATCTTCAAAGGCTTTTAGGGAAGTGAACAGATCATCCAGATCGCGTCGATGCGTACCGATCGTATGCACGGCATCGACTTGTTCCCGTCGTACATTTTTAAGTTCTTGTTCAAAAGATTTTCGTTCCAGAGGAGGGATGGGATTGGCCGTATCTTTGAGCTGTGCTTCCATCGCCTCACGTTTTGCCGTAGCATTCTGCTCTTTTGAAATCAGCATTTGAAGTTCGGCTTGAAGCGTCTCAAAGCGATGCTTCTCCGCAATATACCCCTCTTGTGCAACTAAAAAATGACGGGTATAGACTCTTTGAGCAAAATTACTTCGCTGTTCAAAGTCATTGTATCGTTCGTTAAGGTAACGGATGGTGTTGAATTTACTGACAAGCTCTTGATTATAGATGGTGGTATCCAGATCTTTGAACATTCCGGCGGCGGCATAGATAAATTCTTTAAAGACGTCGAATCGGAATTCTTCATCAAAATCAAATCCAATCGCGTTGAAAAATTTTTTGACAATTTTGATATCTTCTTCAAAAAAATTTAGAACAATTTGTTTCTGGGATACAGAAATGGGTATCATCAATCCAGCTCGCTTCAACTATAATGTAAAGACATGATAATATCGTATTATTATAGAAAATTTTGTAATACCGTATAATTAGCAAAAAAGAGGGCAGTAGGAATGGGTCGCATCGATAATGAACGTTTTTATCATGCCGCCATTGCTGAACACGGTTTGAATGCGAGAGGGGTTCACTGGAGGTCGAAAGAAGCCCAGGAAATACGATTTGATCAATTGCTGTCGCTCCTCCCTTCCGATGTGCAGGAGGTTGTGGATGCGGGATGCGGATTTGGCGATCTTTATAGCTACATGCAGGGGCTGAATCAGGTCCCGAACGTCTACATCGGGTTGGATGTATTGGATGTGATGGTTCAGGAAGCACGGCGGCGAACCTCTCAAGTGATTCACCAATGCGACATTCTCAATGATCCGCTTATTGAAGGGGATTTTTATATCTGCAGCGGGGCATTGAATGTCCTCACGAGATATGAAGCGCATCGATTTATTCGACGCTGTTTTGACGCCTCAAAGAGGGGGATGATTTTTAATTTTTTAGAGGGAGAAGATACGTCCATGATCTATAATTATCTTCGAGCCAGCCAGATTGAGGCGTTGGGAAAAAGCTTGGGAGCACGGATGGAATTTCGCAGCGGCTATTATCGTGATGACTGTACGGTAGCCTTTTACAAAGCAGCGCTGTAATGTGCGGAGTATTTGGGATAGTGGGCGAATATTCGCCTTCCAAAGCACGTGCGGCCTTGGCCACATTAGGGCACCGGGGACGGGATCATTGCGGTATTGTTGAAAAAGAAGGGGTGTTTCTGGCCCATCAGCGTCTTTCTATCACCGACATACATGAACGTTCCCATCAGCCGATGCGCCACAAAACGGTGCTGTTAAGTTTCAACGGAGAGATTTACAATCATCGCGAGCTGAGAGAAGAACTGGATGGCTTTGCATGGCAGACCCACAGTGATGCCGAAGTGATTTTAGCTGCCTATAAACGGTGGGGAATAGGGTGTGTTCAACGGTTTGAGGGGATGTTCGCGTTCGCTCTCATTGACGGGCAGAAGCTTTATTTGGTCCGTGACCGCTTTGGAAAAAAACCGATGTTTTACTATCATGATTCGCAACGTTTTGTTTTTGCCTCGGAGATCAAAGCGATCAAGCCGTTTCTGAAATCGGTTGTCATGAATGAGGAAGCAATGCGCTCGTATCTCAGCTTTTTAGCCCCTGCCCCTCCCCATACGTTTTATGAAGGGATCCAAAAACTGGAATCAGGAGAATGGCTCTGTTTTGAGAACCATCGTATTCACAAAGAAAGCTACTACGATTTGATGAATACCCCCTCATCCGCCATCACGAGTTATGACGAAGCCCTGAGCATGATAGAAGAAAATCTTCACCGCGCGATAGCGATGAGATTGGACTCTCACCAATCCAGCGCGGCATTGCTCTCCGGGGGGATTGATAGTGCTTTGATTTGTGCCATTGCGGCGAGCCAGGGGAAAAAATTGCCCACCTATACGTTGGGATATGATGAATACAGCGGCTATGATGAACGCTCCAATGCGAAAGAGAGTGCGAAAGAACTCGGGCTGGAACATACCGAAGT
>DASUMY010000025.1:0-6106 GCA_036277435.1 Sulfuricurvum sp. | reverse complement strand
TGGTAGTCAACACGGTACAAGTCCATCGGCGCTTTTGAGGGGACATAGAAGAGGGTGGTGTACTCAAGAGACCCTTCGGCTTTGTTGTGCATCCACAGCAACGGCTCGCTCGAATCGTGTGCGATACTGGAATAGAAATCTTTGTACTCCTCTTCGCTGATTTCATTTTTGCTGATCGTCCACAATGCGTTGGCTTTGTTGATCTGGACGTTTTTGGTTTCGTTGTGACCTTTTTCTTCACCCTCGGCAGGAGCTACGTACTCCTCTTTGTCCATGAAAATCGGGAAGGGGATGTGATTGCTGTATTTTTTGACGATAGAATCGATACGGTGTGTCTCCAGGAACTCCGCTTCATCGTCTTTGAGGTGCATGATGATGCTGGTACCGTGACTATCACGTTGTGCGGGCTCAAGATCATATTCGCTTCCCGCCATGGATGACCATTTGTAGGCTTGCTCTTCGCCCGCTTTGCGTGAAATCACTTCCACTTTGTCTGCCACCATGAACGATGCGTAGAAACCAACCCCGAATTGACCGATGAGTTTCGAATCTTTTTTCTGATCGCCGGAAAGCTGCTCTAAAAATGCTTTGGTTCCTGATTTGGCGATGGTTCCGAGGTTTTCAACCAAGTCAACTTCATTCATACCGATACCGCTGTCCGCTATCGTGAGGGTTTTTGCCTCTTTGTCGATGATGATGTCGATGCGGGGAGCGAAATCAACCCCTTTGTATTTTTCGTCGGTGAGGACGAGCATGTTGAGTTTGTCGAGCGCATCCGAAGAGTTCGAGACAAGCTCGCGCACGAAAATCTCTTTGTTCGAATAAAGAGAGTGGATCATTAACTGTAAGATTTGTGAGACTTCAGTCTGAAACTGATGTTTTGCCATAAAGCATCCTTTATATAGTGAATTTTTGAACTGTGATTATAACAAAAGAGTTTTTGTAATGCAAGAAGTATCAACTAAGTTTAGTCACTTTGACTAAACTTGTAATTTATACGTGTCAAGTAGAGGCCATTTTGGGGTGCAATGTCCGTGGAGTGGCGTTTGATGCCGTTGAGCTGTTCGATAAGCTGTTCTTTCGTCGATTTTCCTGCCGAGATACGCAGGAGAAATCCGACCATCAGCCGTATCTGTGAGCGTAAAAAGCCGTTCCCCTCGAAGCACAGGATCAGATATCCTTTGTATCTATAGGCGTAGGCGCGATAAATAATACGGAGGTAATGTTCCATATCGTTGCCGCTTTTTTTGAAAAGTTCGAAGTTGTGGGTCCCTTCAAACAGTGTGATCGCATCGATGATGGCATCTGCGTTTAGCTGTGGGACGAAGGTGACGAAGTTATCGGCAAACGGGTTGCTCGTCCCCTCTTTAATAATATAACGGTAGACACGCTTGCGGGCACTGTAGCGTGCATGAAAATCCGCAGAGACGAACTCAATCTTCTGAATACGCAATGAGGAGGGGAGCTGAACGTTGAGCATCTCTTTGAGCCGCTGCAGGTCGGTCCAAAACAAGGGCAGATCAATATGCATCACCTGATGGGTTGCATGGACCCCGCGGTCGGTTCTGCCGGAACCTTTCGGCAGAGAGTTTATTTTGAGGCGTTTGAGGGCGATGATAAGGGTCCCGATAACGGTTTCGTGCGTTGTGGGCTGCTGCTGTGAGCCCATAAACGCCGAGCCGTTATAGCTCATCGTGATTTTGGCACGGTTCAAAAGCGGTTACCCACGAGACGGCGGTAAAAGAGATAGCTGACCAACAGCCACACAACGGCAACGGCAGGGACCGTCCAGAAACCGAGCCATTTTTGTATCAGCATTGTTGTCGCATAAAAAGAGACAATGGCGACGAAGAGCCACAGATATATCCACCGTTTTTGGTGACGTGCGTGGACGACTCCCAGCGCAATGATCAGGAAGATAGACAAAATAGGGAAAAGACTGAGCAGCGTGTTCGTAATCAAAAGCTTTTTTTTGTACTCTGCTTCTTTGGCATTGGTCCAATAATCGACAATGCCGTTAAAGACCAATTCATTACGGTTGATTTTATCGTTGATTTTGAGGGTTTTAAACTTCATGTGTTTAAAGGTTTCGTTGTCGTACGTATACCCCTCTCCATTGTTCAGTTTGAGTTGTAATGCGCCGTTGTTGTTTTGAAGCTCTGCCGTATTGGAGGTAATCAGCACCTCTTCTTTCATCTCTTTATTGAATAAAACGACGCCGCCATAGGTACGGCTTTGCGCATCACTTTTGTTGATAAAAAGCATCCAGTCCCCAAAACTGTGCCCGAATTCGGAAGCGGTGAGATTGAAACGCGCTTCGCTTTTTTTGGCTTCTTTAAACGTTTTGCTGATGTTCTTGATATAGGGAGTCACCAGCAGATAGTCCATCAGCAAAAGAATCGTGAGCAAAAAGGCAGGCAACATCAGCACTCTTGCCAAATAGCGGGGGGTGATCCCCAGAGAAAAAACGACAACCATCTCATTGTCATTGGAGAGACGGAAGAAGGTCAAAGCAGCAGCCACAAAAAAAGCAATCGGCAGGGTATAAAAGAGGAGTTCCGGAAGAGAGAACAAATAAAGTTTCAACATTTCCGTACCATTGAGGGTGATCACGGCGGTTAATGTCGCAATTTTGATCATAAAAATAACCGATGCAATCGTGAACAGCGGTATGAAGATCGAGAAAAACAGAACGTTTAAATGTGAAAATATATAGTGATTCAATTTACCCATACAGCGCGTCCAGATAAAGAGATACATGGGTGTCAAACATGAGTACCAGCCATGTGGCCAGGGCTAAAAAAGGGATAAACGGGAGCTGCTCGGACTCTTCATCTTCCGACCGGGTCAAGATAAGAGCCGGCAAGGCTAATAGTGCTGCAATGAAGACAGCAACCAGCGCCAATTTGAATCCAAGAACGGCCCCCATGGTTGCGGCGATCATGATATCCGCTTCTCCCATGGCCTCTTTTTTGATCGCGTAGGAGAGATAGAAACGTAATAGGGTGAATCCGCCGGCAAAGAGGAGGGCATTATTGAAATGGGTAAAAAATTCACTTATGGCGGATACACTGAAGATGGCGAACGTCAACGCGGCGAGGTTGATGCTGTCGGGGACCATTTTATAGCGAAAATCAATCACCGAGAGAGAAAGAAGCAGGGAGAATACGATTGCGATGCCGAATGCCTGAAAAGTGATCCCCAGTTTCAGTGCCGTAAAGAGAAAAATGAGCCCCGTGAGGATTTCGACAATCGGGTATTGGATCGATATTTTGCTACCGCAAAATGCACATTTGCCTCGAAGAAACAGCCATGAGAGAATCGGGATGTTGTGCCATGCCCGTAAAGGGGTATTGCAGCTGACACAGTGGGAAGCGGGGAATGAAACACTCTCATCTTTTGGGGTGCGAATAATCAACACATTCAGAAACGAGCCTATAACCGCCCCTACGATAAATATTAATACCCATTCCATCAGTTAAGACCTCCAAATCGTCGTTCAATTGTTTTAAATGTGTGAATAATTTTTTCCAACTCGGCAACGTTGAATTCAGGCCACAGCGTATCCGTGAAAAAAAGCTCCGCATAGGCGCTTTGCCACAGCATGAAATTGGAGAGACGATGATCCCCTCCGGTGCGGATGAGCAGATCGACATCCGCAGAACAGTCCAATGTTCGCGAAATGGTTTCAACACTGATCGGGGTCTGCGCGGATTGCAGCTTTTGTGCCGCACGGACAATCTCATCTTGTCCACCGTAGTTGAGTGCGAGACTTTGAATGAGTCCCGTACAGTGCTGTGTCGCCTCTTGTACCTGGGCAATGACGGTTTGCAATGAAGCGGAGAAAAGAGAGAGGTCTCCAATAGGGTGAAAACGGATGTTTCCTTCCAAATAGGTGGTGAGCTCTTTTTTGAGATATTTTTCCAGCAATTTCATCAAAAACTCGACTTCGAGCTTCGGGCGTTTCCAGTTTTCGGTGCTGAAGGCATACAGGGTTAGGCGGTCAATGTCCGGATGCCCTGCACAGTAGGTGGTAATGGCCCGGACCGTTTCCGATCCCCGTTCGTGACCGAAGGTACGGCTTTTCCCTTGAGCTTCGGCCCATCGGCCGTTGCCATCCATAATGATGGCGATATGACGCGGTTGGTTGCTCATAAACCGGTTGCTTGATCAATGAGATGAAGCGACAGCGTCAGCTTGTCCGCTTTGGCTAGCTCTAGGATTCCATCGGCGGTGATAAAGTCGATTCGGTTGGTGGTGCTGCCAAACGGATTTGATTCGTCAATAACATTGAGACAGACGGCATTCACCCCTTTGCGTTCGAGCAGGTTCTGTGCATGAATTTTTGCCGTGACTGGGTCTGTTTCGGCTTTGAAAGCGACGGTCTTGATCCCCTCTTTGTTGCAGGAAGCGATGATATCTCTGTTTTGTTTCATCTCAATCGTCCACACATCACCCAGCATCTCTTTTTTGAGTTTTCCGCTTTGTGGATGAGCGGGAACATAATCGCTAACCGCGGCGGCCATAAATAAATAGGGCTCTTTTTGAATCAATCCGATCGGCTCGTCATGAATGAGGGAGGGTTTGGAGAGTTTCCCTTTTTTAGAGATACGGATGGAGTCGGTCAGATACTCTTCCATCTCGGCACTGCTTTCAACGTCGATCGTATGAATCGTATTGGGGAGATTCGCTTCAAAACGAGTTGCAATGAGATTGACATCGGCACCGCGCAAATAGAGGGCTGTTGCAAGGGCAGAGGCCATTTTCCCGCTGGAGAAATTACTGATGTATCGGACATCATCGAGCCGCTCGATCGTTCCTCCACCGGTGACGATAACGCGCCGGTCGCTCCAGAAAGGATCTCTCAGCAGTATGCGGGCCGTATGCCAAAAAATTTCGATGGGTTCCGCCATCGCCCCATCACCCACCGTTTCGCAGGCGAGCTCTTTGGTCTGGGTTGAGACGATTTCATAATTGGCAATGGCCAGCATTTTAAGCGATGCTTGGATCATTGGATTTTGGATCATGTGGGTATTGGCAGAGGGGGCCAGCAGTTTGATTCCGGGGAAGGCCAGGGCGCACTGGGTGAGAATCGTATCCGCAATACCGTTGGCCAGTTTGGCAATGGTGTTGGCGCTGGCGGGGGCAATGACAACTGCATCGGCCCACTGAGATATTTTGATATGGTTAAAATCGTCGGCCCAGGATTCGTTGGTATCGTCAAGGACACGGTTTCGGCTCAATGCCTCAAAGCTAAGGGGTGCGATGAATTTTTTGGCCGAGGGGCTCATTACGACACGTACATCAGCACCCGCTTTCGTATAGAGGCGAAGGAGCTCTATCGATTTATACGCTGCGATCGATCCGGTGACGGCAAGGAGGATTTTTTTACCCGCTAAAAGGTTGGAAGGGATAATCATTACTCACCTTTGCCGAAAAATTTGGTGAAGAAACCGGCTACTTTACGAATCGGAGTACGGCTGAGGATGAGAATATCACTTTCGTATTTTCCGGCTGTGACGGTTGTACCTGCCGCGATCATGACATTGTCTTCGATCACGACGGGTGCGACAAGCTGGGAATCGCTGCCGACAAAAACGTTTTTTCCGATGATCGTTTGATATTTGTTTTTTCCGTCATAGTTGCAAGTGATCGTTCCTGCTCCGATATTGGTTCCCTCATCGATTGTTGCATCGCCCAAATAGCTCAAATGGCCTGCTTTGACACCGTGGAGGGTCGATTTTTTCACCTCGACGAAATTCCCGATGTGGGTATTTTCCAACACACTCAAAGGGCGCAGATGAGCCAGCGGCCCGACGTCGGAATTTTTAACGATGCTTTCTTCGATAACGCTGTGGGCTTTGATGTGGGAATCGGCGATCAGCGTATTACCGCAAAGGCGGACACCGTTTTCCACGATACATTCCCCCTCAAACACGACTCCCTCTTCGATATAGATCGTGTGAGGCAGCTGCATGACGACCCCTTTTTCCATCCATTCGCGACGGATTCGATCCATCATTATCATTTCGGCATTGGAGAGGTCAAATTTCGAGTTAACCCCTTTGAATTCTATCTCTTCTACGATGAGGGGGGTGATCTCAAG
>DASUMY010000024.1:0-4159 GCA_036277435.1 Sulfuricurvum sp. | reverse complement strand
ATTCTTGCCTCTTTCGGCGCCTATGCGAAATCAACGCTCCATCAGGAAAATACGATTGTGGTGCAGGGGCTTATGGCATTAGCGGCGTTTGGTATTATTTTCGGATCGTATTACGCATCCCGTACGAGCAGGCACTATTTGCATTATGGGCTGATTCCAATGGGTTCGCTGATTATGACATCGGCATTGCTGGCCTTGCCGTTATTGACCTCTCTTGTCAGCATTGGGGCGGTTTTCTTTCTCTTCGGTATTGGCGGCGCCATGATGATTGTTTCTTTGAATGCGCTGATACAAGCGCGATCACCCGGTAAATATTTAGGCTTTATCCTTGCCGGAAACAATTGGATACAAAATATTTTTATGATGGTGTTTCTCTTTTTAACCACGTTCGTCGCTATGGCCGGCTATGAGAGTATTCCCCTCTTTTTGGCTATGTTTGGCGTAGCGGCCTTACTCTCATTGTGGCTGATCGTACGTCATGCCGATTATCTGTTATGGCTTATTTTCGAAAAAGCGCTTGCATTACGATATGACATCACCCCGATTAACCTTCATCATATCCCGGTAAAAGGCTCTGTTATTTTATTGGGCAATCATATCAGCTGGATCGATTGGATATTGGTTCAAATCGGTGTAGAACGGCGAATCGGGTATATGATGGAACGCTCCATTTATGAAAAGCCTATGATCCGTCCTATTATGAAATTAGGACGCGTAATCCCTGTCTCCGCGACGGCCGCCAAAGATGCTTTTCGATCCGCAAAACACCGCTTGGAAAATGATGAAATAATCGGGATATTTCCTGAGGGGGGTATCAGTACGGACGGAGAAATAAAAAAATTTTATCCCGGATTCCAAATTGTTGCCAAAGAGGTCCAAGGAGTCATTGTCCCATTCTATATTGATGGAGTCTACGGAAGCCTGTTCTCTCGTGCATCAAAACGGCATGTTCCGATGCGCAAATGGTTTCGGCGCCATATCCGCATTATCTACGGAGCCCCATTGCCGATGGACAGTGATGCCAAAACAGTGTATGATGCTGTTATTCATCTAAAGGAGACGTATGGCGCTCAATAAACCCCAATATACCCTTTTTAAAAATACCCGTTATGCCTTGAATGGATTGGTCGAAATCACCCAAAATGAGCCTTCGTTTCGGTTACAGATTCTCTTGTTTGTCAGCGGAATGGCTCTAGCCTGGTTTTTACCGGTCGGATTTGTGTACAAAGCGATATTGTCTGTTTCTCTTTTTATCCCGGTGATCGCGGAAATTATTAACAGCGCTATTGAGCGAACCGTTGATCTGGTCACATTCGATCATCATGAACTGGCTAAGCGGGCTAAAGATGCCGGAGCGGCATTGGTATTTGTATCTCTTGCACTGCTGGCGTTTATTTGGACGTTGACTTTAGCCCATGCATTTGGATGCGTAACATTCTCGTAAGAGATTTTTCCCTATAATTCTCCTAATTTATCTACAAAAGGATTTTTCATGGCAACAGCATTGATTATCGGTGCCGGCGGCGTTGGACGTGTCGTAGCTCACAAATGTGTTATGAACAAAACGGTTTTTGACCGCATTATTTTAGCGAGCCGAACATTGAGTCGTTGTGAAGAGATCCAAAGTGAACTGCCTGCGGGCGCGATCGAAATCGCTTCCGTTGATGCCGACAATACGCAAGAAGTGATTGATTTGATTCAACGTGTGAATGCCGATATCGTGATCAACGTCGCGCTTCCGTATCAAGATCTCACGATTATGGATGCATGTATTGCGACGAAAATACCGTATCTCGATACGGCCAACTACGAGCATCCGGATACGGCAAAGTTTGAATACAAAGAGCAATGGGCGAAAGATCAAGCATTCAAAGATGCCGGTATTATGGGATTATTGGGAAGCGGGTTTGACCCGGGCGCGACCAATGTGTTTTGTGCCTATGCCCAAAAACACTATTTTGATGAAATCCACACCATTGATATTCTTGACTGTAATGCCGGTGATCACGGGTATCCGTTTGCTACGAATTTTAATCCTGAAATCAATTTACGTGAAGTGAGTGCAAAAGGGCGTTATTGGGAAGAGGGGAAATGGATCGAAACTGATCCGATGCAGATCCATTTTAGTTGGGATTATCCCGAAGTGGGTCCCAAAGAGAGCTATCTTCTTTATCATGAAGAGATGGAGTCTTTGGTGAAGCACATCAAAGGGCTTAAACGGATCCGTTTTTTCATGACATTCGGAGAGAGCTATCTCATGCTCATGCGCGCTCTTGAAAACGTCGGTATGCTGGGG
This sequence comes from Sulfuricurvum sp., assembly GCA_036277435.1. Classification (GTDB taxonomy): domain Bacteria; phylum Campylobacterota; class Campylobacteria; order Campylobacterales; family Sulfurimonadaceae; genus Sulfuricurvum. Next base: position 1,863 of record DASUMY010000024.1, on the reverse strand, counting down.
ATCAAAGAAGTTGAGCACAAGGGGATGAAAATCGTTCCGATAGAATTTTTGAAAACATTGCTTCCTGATCCGGCATCACTGGGTTCGCGTACCAAAGGGAAAACCAATATCGGTATTGTAGCTGAGGGGATCAAAGACGGTAAAAAACGTAAAATTTATATCTATCAGATCAAAGACCATGAAGAGTGTTACGCTGAAGTAAAATCGCAAGGTGTTTCCTACACGACGGGTGTCCCTGCCGTGATCGGCGCCAAGCTGATGGTTGAGGGGAAATGGAGCGGACAGGGGGTGTTCAATATGGAACAGTTCAATCCCGATCCTTTTATGGATGAGATGAATGCGCAAGGTCTTCCATGGAACGTTATGGAGATGGAGTGCTAAGGAATTAATTCCTCTGCCTCTTTTTTTGACAATACGGTCAAAGGCTCTTTTGGAAAAGGGCACTCATATAGCCCACGACTCTGGCGGTATCGCCAGACGCATCAGCACTGGTGCGGTAATCCAATATCAAACTTTTCAGCCCTTCTTTATTCGCGGCAGACAGCATCGCTTCGACCCCGATTTCTCCACATGCTTCACACCCTTTATGCAATAAGTTCAAATCCATTTTTTCAACGGCTTCAAGACATATTTGATCGATTTTATGGGCTTCTTGCAGGGGATAAAAATGGCTCAAATCGGTACTGATGACCACGGCATAGCGGCTATTGTGAAGAAGATACGAAATTATAGGTTCCAATAGTTTTGGACTGGCGTAGCCGTACACCAATTCAACGACGTTCACATCGGGCATATAGTGGCGTATGAACGGCATCTGCACTTCGGTGCTGTGTTCATGATGTGCTTGCGGATAATGGACAACGCCGAATTTCTCTTTTATTGCTTGGACGAGTGTACGGTCTATGGGGATATCTCCTAATGGGGTTGCATAGGCCGTGTAATCGGCAATACTCACCCCCTCAAAACCGGCATGATGGGAAGGGCCTATGACAACGACCGTATCTACTGGCGATCCTGATAACACACGATGGGCCACATTTGCCGTAAAACCGGAATATATCCATCCGGCATGCGGCACGATCACCGCATTGGTTTTGAGCCTGTTGAGCTGCGAAATGACCTCTGTTGAGTTTTCTAAACTGCGATTAAAATGATGAATCATCTCTTCAACGGATTTTGAATCTGCCGGGTAAAAACTGCCTGCAAAGTGCATTTGACGTTTATTCATGGGGCTCTTCCTTGTATTTATTGACGTGATAGGTATAAATATCCGGATGAAGCGAGAGCGGATCACTCCCGATTCCGGCTTTCATCCCTAAATGGGCAAAAAAAGTATCAAAATCGTTAATCTCATCCCATACCTGCGGCAAAAATGTCGCCTGGTGATTTCCGAATATTAAAATCACTCCGTCTTCTTGCGGGTGAATCTTTGTTGATAAATCCTCGGCATCGGTATATTCTACGGGTTCAGGAGGGGTTAAAAGTGAAACTTCTATCACTGCGTGGTCAAATTCCGCCATCGTCAAAGGAGGAAAGCGCGGATCATGAAAGGCGGCTGATTGTGCATTATGGATAAGATCGTCAATCAAGGGCCGGTGAGCAACGATAGATCCGATGCATCCCCGTAATTTTCCATGCAGTGTCAATGTGACAAACGTCGCCCCCGGATTGAGCCATTCCGGATTCTCTTCTACGAATGGATCAATAGTGAGCGAGGTATGCGAAAATGCATTTTCGATCGATAAACGGGCAATTTTGCAAAATAATGATGGATTCATAATGACCTCCATTTTTAATTATTTTAGCACAATTTTCATCGGATTGTTTTATGGAACTCTTTTTGCTCACTTAGAGCAATATAGG
>DASUMY010000023.1:0-19118 GCA_036277435.1 Sulfuricurvum sp. | reverse complement strand
GGTATGCGCTCTTGCAGAAATTGGTGAAGCGCATGGGATAATTCATGGTACAGCTGCATATTCGGGCTTTTGATGATGAGATTCGGACACCGCACCAGCGCTTCACGGATACTCATACCGGTATTGATGCCGTAAGAACGCGCTTCATAGCTTGCCGTAGTCAGAATACCGCGTATACGTCCGTCAGGGTCGATGAACTGGGCCAAATCGTCACCGTTATAGCGATGAAAAAAACTCCCGACAAACGAACCGCTGTTATCCAGCAGAAGTTCTTGATTGGAACGCTCATGCGAAAAAATAAAGGGATCTCCGCGTCCGCCGATGGCGACCGCTTTTCCCTCCAAAGACGGGTCGATCGTCCTCTGTGCTGAGACAAAAAAGCAATCAAGATCAATATGAATTTTCATGAGGGAAGTATAAAGGGTTCGGAAACACAAGGGATAAAATATGGCAATTCGCTACAATTACACACTATCAAAGCGCATCAAAGGGTCAGAAATGGAGTATCGCTATATCGGGCGCAGCGGATTGCGCGTATCGCCGATTTGTATGGGAACAATGACGTTCGGGTCACAATGTGATGAAAAAGCCGCTTTTGCCATTATGGACAAAGCGTATGATCATGGGGTCAATTTTTTTGACACGGCAGAACTGTATCCGGTTCCGCCCGAAGCAAAGCTCTCAGGGTTGACTGAAGAGATGGTGGGGAAATGGCTCAAAACCAAACCGCGTGAGAGCATTATTCTGGCATCCAAAGTGGCGGGAGCGGCATCGGGATGGTTTGTCCCCCCGATTCGTCACGGGTTGACAGCGTGTGATCGGTTTCATATCGAACGGGCGATCGAGGGATCTCTCAAACGTCTTGGGACCGATTACATCGATTTGTATCAGATGCATTGGCCCGATACGATTGTTCCCATCGAGGAGTCGATGCGGGCGTTCGATGCGCTGGTACAAAGCGGAAAGGTGCGTTATATCGGGACATCCAATGACAGTGCACGCGGAACGATGAAATCACTGATGGTCAGCAAGTACGAAAAGCTGGCCCGTTTTGAGTCGATCCAAAACAATTTTTCGCTTTTGAACCGTCGTGATTTGAGTGAAATTTCCGCATTATGCCGTGAAGAGAAGATTTCACTGCTCCCTTATTCGCCGTTGGCGGGAGGGGTGCTCAGCGGTAAATACAATCAAGGTTCGGTGAAAGAGGGGCGTTTCAGCGAGTATGTGAAATCTCCCAACGCACGTCAGAGGGTGATGGCGGCACGTTTTTTGAATGATAAAACCCTTGCCTCGACGCAGGAGTATTTGCGTATTGCGCACGAAGCGCAGCTGCATCCCGTGACGATGGCAATTGCGTGGAGCAAACAATTCGATTTTGTCGCCTCAACGATTATCGGTGCTACGACGTCCGAACAACTGGATGCTTCGCTAGGAGCCATGAATATAACGTTACATGGTGACGTACTAAACGCTTTGGATGCCGTGCATGCGAAAATACTTTATCCTATGGGTTAGTGTGCTCATCCTCTTTTTAGGAGGGTGCAGTACCAAACACTATTCGATCAGCAGCCCGAAAATGATTGTCATCAAAAGCCCCAAACTCAAATTTGCCGATATGGGATACATCCGTTATGAGGGAGATGCGGTCGAAGTGGAGCTTTTCACCGCAGGGGTCGCCGTTGAGAAAATTTCGATTGATTCACGGGTCTGTGTCAGTGCCGGGTGTATGAGCGAAGAGTCGTTTGTCAAAGCGTATCTGTATGAACACTATCCTTCGGATACGATGCGCAGAATTTTGCAGGGGGAACCGATTTTCGGCGGAATCGGAAAAGACGAAACGTGCGGAGGAGTCGTGTATCAGTTTATCCGAAACGATGACATGGACATTATGTATCGGCGCAAAGGGGGCGAAATCTTTTTTAAAGACCGTCTAAACGGGCTGATGATTAAAATAAACGAACTAGAGGATACGAATGAAACTAAGTGAACGTAGCGGTACCATTGCTCAGTCTGAAATCCGCTCGATGACCAGAGCGTGCAATGCCCTCAACGGGATCAATATGGCGCAGGGGGTATGCGATCTTGACGTCCCTGCGGAAGTGATCGAGGGGGCAAAACGGGCTATGGATGAGGGGGTGAATATTTACACCCCCACCGAAGGATTGCCGCGGTTACGTGAAGCGATTGCCGCCAAAATGAAGCGGTTTTATGATGTGACCGTTGATGTGAATCAGGTATTGGTGAGTGATGGAGCTACGGGGGCGTTTTATACGGCCTGTATGGCACTGCTGAATCCGGGGGATGAGGTGATACTGTTTGAGCCCTATTACGGCTATCACCGTTCAACGCTTCTCTCAATTGGGGCGGTGCCGAAATTTGTCCGTCTCGAAGCACCTGATTGGAGGCTGGACATGGAGGCACTTGCCGCCGTATGTACCTCAAAAACCCGTGCGATGGTCATCTGCAATCCCTCCAATCCCAGCGGCAAAGTATTTACCCGTGCTGAGTTGGAGCAAATCGGCGCGTTCGCGCAGGCGAATGATCTGATTGTGTTCGCCGATGAGATGTATGAACATTTTCTCTATGAGGGGGGCGTGCATGTTCCGGCTATTGGTATTGAAAGTTTGAGAGATCGATGCGTCACGCTCTCCGGTTTTTCAAAAGTGTTCAGTGTGACGGGCTGGAGGCTGGGGTACGCGATTGCTCCCGCTTCGGTGATCGAGGCGATGGCGCAGTTCAACGATCTCATCTACGTCTGTGCTGCTGCACCGTTGCAGATGGGGGCTGCGGAGGGGCTTGAAAAACTATCGGATGAGTATTATGCGGAACTCTCCCGAATCCATCAGCTAAAGCGGGATCTTTTCTGCGATGCGCTGCGTGATGCGGGACTGAATCCCAGTGTCCCCAAGGGAGCGTATTACGTCATGACCGATATCAGCGCGATTGAAGGGAATGATGATTTTGAAAAAGTGATGAACATTTTAGAAAAAACAGGGGTCGCCGCTGTCCCAGGACGTGCCTTTTATCATGACGATGCGGGGAAAAATATGGCCCGCTTTTGTTATTCTAAACCGCTGGAGGTACTTCAGGAGGCGGCGATGAGAATTAGAGGGCTGTGTTAAAATGTCGCACTTAAAATCAGGAAATCAGTATGTCTAAATTTGTCGGAGCGCACGTATCTGCTTCAGGAGGAGTGTTTAACGCCCCTCTAAATGCGATGGCGATCGGTGCCAAAGCGTTTGCCCTTTTTACCAAAAACCAAAAGCAGTGGGCTGCGAAACCGCTCGAAGACGAGACGATCGGATTGTTTAAAGACAATTTGGCCAAAAGCGGGGTATTGCCGAAGCATATTTTGCCGCATGATTCGTATCTGATCAATCTGGGGCACCCCGAAGAGGAAAAACGGGAAAAATCGCTCGAAGCGTTCATCGACGAACTTCAGCGCTGCTCTCAGCTGGGATTGGATCGGTTGAATTTTCACCCCGGAAGCCATCTTAAACAAATCAGCGAAGAAGAGTGTATTGATCGTATCGCATTCAGTATGAACCATGCGATCAACGTCACTGAGGGTGTCTCTTTGGTGATCGAAAACACGGCGGGTCAGGGGAGTAATCTGGGATGGAAATTTGAGCAGATTGCGGCGATCATCGATCGTATCGAAGACAAATCACGTGTAGGGGTATGTATCGACACGTGCCATATGTTTACGGCGGGGTATGATATTCGGACTCGTGAAGCGTATGAGGCGACGTGGGCGGAGTTTGACCGTATCATCGGATTCAACTATCTTATGGGGATGCACATCAATGATTCGAAGCCCGATTTGGGGAGTCATGTGGATCGACATGATTCTTTGGGCAAAGGAAAAATCGGTCTGGATGCATTTCGCTATTTGATGAACGATCCCAGAATGAACGATATTCCCTTGGTCTTGGAAACCATTGATGAGACGATATGGGCACAAGAGATTGCATTACTCTATTCGATGCAAGGATAAAAGTATTACAATGTTGTTTTTTAAAGGAAACTATTGAAATATTTGATCGATTTTTTAGAGAATCCCTCTATAGAGCAGTCCGAAATCTTTCTACAGCTCAAATGCACCATTGAAGAGGCAAAAATACTGCAGCTCTTGACGCGCAAGTTTTTGCAATCGCAAGAAGATGTTGTCGTCTCCGAATTACTGCAAGAACTCTACGGCCCTGATGATTATGCCTATCTGGGACATTTCGGGGAAGTAAAAACCCTTTTGGAGCTGGGATGGATTACCCATCATTCGTTTACCCCGATCAAAATCAGCGAACTCTCCCAGCTTGAACTCTACAATACCCCCGTCGCCCTGACATCGGTGTTTATGAAACTGCTGGAAGAGGGGTCGTTAGAGATGACCCTTCCGGAGATCAAGCCGTATGCCGATCATCTGGAATATTTACAGGATCAGTTTTTTCGTATCGAGCTGTATCAAAAAATGTCGATCATCCGGAATAACGGCAACGAGCACTCTTTGGGGATCAACCGTATCCAAAGCAAACTCGATTTGTTGGAAAAACGGATCGATGAGCGGATTTTGCAGACGTCGCAAGATGTCGTACTGGACCGCTTTTTCAAACAAAAAAAGCTGGAACCCAAAGAGCAGGTGATCTTTCTCGCATTGCTCAAAGAGGAGTACAGTGCCACCGAGGGGAATTTGCGAGAGATGAATACCCTCATTGATTTAATCAGTTTCGATGATTACGAGCGGATCAAAAATCGTGCTTTGCTTGAAGACGGGTCACGGTTAATCAACGAAGATGTTATCGATTACGAAGAGATGTTGAACCCTTTTGGGGGGATTAGCCGCGCGTTCTACATCGTTGATGAGGTGCTTCAGTCGATCATGCACCCGCAAAAAAAGAAAAAAGTGCGCAAACTGAAACTCGATATGCTGATCAAAGAGCAGGAGATTTTCGAGCTGATTGAACCTTCCACGTCGCTCGAAAACGTGGTGCTCAATCCGACAACCGAAAAGACGCTGCAAAATTTGATGCGTCAACTGGATCGTGAAGTGATCGCGAAACTTCATGAATGGGGGATCAAAGATAAAAAAGCGGGAATCGATGCACGGATTATTTTTTACGGCCCACCGGGTACGGGAAAAACGCTCACCGCTCATTCGTTGGCCCGTTCCCTTAAACGGCAGGTATTGAGTTTCGACTGTTCGAAGATTTTGTCGATGTATGTGGGAGAGTCCGAAAAAAATGTCCGTAAAATCTTTGATACCTATATCGATTTGACCAAGCAGACGAAAACTGAACCGGTGCTGCTGCTCAATGAGGCCGATCAGTTCCTGGCCTCCCGTTCATCCGGGGTCAGTTCTTCTGCCGATCAGATGCATAATCAGATGCAAAATATTTTTCTCGAGCAGATTGAAAAGTTTCAGGGGATTTTGATCGCCACAACCAATTTGCTGGAAAACATCGATCAAGCTTTTTCCCGCCGGTTCAACTACAAAATCGAGTTTAAAAAGCCCGATCAGGCACAGAGGGTAAAATTGTGGAAGATGATGTTGCCTAAAAACGCCCCGTATGAAGAGGGGTTTGATATTGAAAAACTCTCTAAGCATCCACTGACGGGCGGGCAGATTAATTTGATTGTGAAAAATACCGCTTACAACGTCGCAACGCGTAAAGAAGCGAGCTTCCGACTGGAAGATTTCGTGAACGAAATTGAGAAAGAGCGCCAAGGCAGTTTTGACAGCGAAAAATCGGTAGGCTTTCTTAACCGATAGGCGGCATTGAACGCTTTTTCCAGAAAGCATGTGTTACTAAATGGAACATATGCTTTCCGCATTGTTTAGTATGGTACTAAATCCCCTTTTTCCTGCAACTTCAATCCCCCCTTATAGATAAAAACTATCTTTTAAAACCGATAAAAAGTAAATTATTGTTACATAATTTAACAATAATCATTAACGGAAAGTGAGTGATGTATACAAAAGTAACAGGGGCAAAAAAATGTTCCTGCGATAAGGGGTTATTTAACCCTCTTTTTGTTATAGTGCAATAACTGTTTTTATGAAAAAACTGTATCCTTAGGCAGAGAATAGGCTTGCCTCAGGATATGCCATCAACCACATAAAGGTCGGAACTATGGAACATTACAATGTAGCAAATCCTTACTTTGGGGTATTTGTACTGTTTGTTATCACGTTTGGGGCATTCTATGCAACAACCGTATTAGCACGCTTAGCAAGCCGCGCATTGGCGGCCAAAGATACAGAAAAACTGAAACTTTCACCCTACGAATGTGGTCCTGAAGTAAGCAAACAGCCGAACCGAATTTCGACGCAGTTTTATCTGTTCGCACTTCTGTTTTTATTGTTTGACGTAGAGATTGTCTTTATGTTCCCATGGGCCATTGATTTTAAATTGCTTGGCTGGTTCGGTTTTGTTGAGATGATGATGTTCATCTTACTGTTGGCAATCGGTTTTGTTTATGCATGGAAGAAAGGAGCCCTAGAATGGCACAACATCAAGTAAATTATCTACAAGACGGCGGTCTTCCCGTTGCACTGACTACTATCGACAAAGTCGTCAACTGGGGTCGATCCAATTCCATTTGGGCATTGACGTATGGGCTTGCGTGTTGCGGTATCGAAATGATGGCATCGGGAGCATCCCGTTATGACTTCGACCGTTTCGGAACGATTTTCCGTGCCTCTCCGCGTCAAGCAGAGCTTATGGTCGTTGCGGGAACGTTGACCAAAAAACATGCGGAGTTTATTCGCCGTTTGTACGATCAAATGACGGAACCAAAGTGGGTTATCTCTATGGGTTCATGCGCCAATACGGGCGGTATGTTTAATACGTATGCGACGGTTCAAGGGGTCGACCGTGTTATTCCGGTCGATTTGTATTTGCCGGGATGTGCGCCTCGTCCTGAGACGCTGCAGTATGCTGTAATGATGCTACAGCAAAAAATCCGCAAAGAGAGCGCATCACGCGCACAAAAACCAAAAAGGTTGATGTAATGAGAGCCTATACTCCTAAAGACGACGTACAAAAAAAATCGTATTACACCGATCGCTTCTGGGTAGCTCCTCACGTAGCAAAATCAGAAGTGAGCGACGATGCGGTATTCGCGGCCGATTTGGAAGCGATCAAAGCGAAATTTGATGTCCTTGATGCCTATATTCAAGTCGATCAAATGGTGGTTATGATTAAAGCCGAAGATAATTTCGGTGTGATTGAATTGCTCAAAAACGAGTGCGATTACAATCAGCTTTCAGAACTCAGCGCTATCGACTGGTTGGCGGCAGAGGGAAAATTCGAAGTGTTCTACCAAATGCTTAGTATGGCTAAACGTAAACGTCTTCGCATCAAATGCAAAATCGATGAAAAAGAATCGATCCAGAGTGTTGAAAAGCTTTTCCGCTCGGCAGACTGGTCAGAGCGCGAAATGTACGACATGTTCGGTATCGTTATCAACAACCACCCGTATATGAAACGTATTTTGATGCCGGATGACTGGGAAGGGTTCCCATTGCGTAAAACCTATCCGCTTCAAGGAGATGAGTTCGCACAATGGTATGAAGTCGATAAAATTTTCGGTAAAGAGGCTAGAGATATCATCGGGCCTGAAAACCGTGATAGTGCCCGCGTCGACCGTTACGATACCGAGCGTTTTTCACGCCTTGGCCACGAAGTACCGTTCGGAACCGATATCTCTTCGGGTGAACCGGATACGCCGCTTGTCTACCAAGAGCAAGAGGGTGTGTTCATGATCGAAAAATTTGATGCAGAGAAATCGGTTGTGATCTCTGATCGACAGCGTTAAGGAGTCTCTATGCAACAATCCAATCGACTTAGACCGTTTTTTGAAAATATTACGTTTGATCGTGCCGACAATGAGCTGATTCTTAACTTTGGTCCTCAGCATCCATCGGCGCACGGACAGCTGCGCTTGATGCTTCATTTGCAGCAAGAACAGATCACCAAAGCCCATCCGGATATCGGATATCTTCACCGCGGTATGGAGAAGATGGCGGAGAACATGATTTATAACGAATTCATGCCGACTACCGACCGTATGGACTACATCGCATCCAGTTCAAACAACTACGGATTTGCATTGGCCGTCGAAAAATTGATCGGTCTTGATGTTCCTCGTCGTGCGAAAGTCATTCGTATGTTGTTGTTGGAAGTCAACCGTTTGATGTCACACCTTTTCTGGTTGGCAACAACGGCACTTGATATCGGCGCAATGACGGTGTTCTTGTTTGCATTCCGTGAACGTGAGTATTTGATGGATTTGGTCGAAGATTACTGCGGTGCCCGTTTGACCCATGCAGCGATCCGCATCGGCGGGGTTCCGTTGGATCTTCCGGATAACTTTATGGACGATTTGCGTAAATTTTTGGACAAATTGCCGGAAAACATCAAAGATTACGAAGACTTGCTGGATACAAACCGTATTTGGCTGATGCGTATGGAAAATGTCGGGGTTATCTCCAAAGAGATGGCATTGAGCTGGGGATGTTCCGGAATTATGCTTCGTGCATCGGGTGTAGAGTGGGATATTCGTAAAGAAGAGCCGTATGAGCTGTATGACGAAGTTGATTTCCAAGTGCCGGTATCGGATAAAGGGGACAACTACGCCCGTTATAAACTCTATATGGCAGAGATGCGCGAATCAGCAAAAATCCTTTACCAGGTAATGGATATGTATGAGGGGACGTCCACCGAATTGATGGCCCACGCTCCTCAGTATATTTCAGCACCGAAATTGGACATCATGACGCAAAACTATGCGTTGATGCAGCACTTTGTCCTTGTTACTCAAGGGATGCGTCCTCCGGTGGGTGAAGTGTATATTCCGACTGAATCACCTAAAGGGGAGCTTGGCTACTACATTAACAGCCAGGGTGGACCGTACCCGTACCGTCTCAAACTGCGTGCGCCGTCATTCTGGCATACGGGTATTTTGACTGACTTGTTGCCTGGGCACTATATCCCAGACGTTGTATCTATCATCGGGACGACCAATATCGTCTTCGGTGAAGTAGACCGCTAATAGGAGCACTTATGAAACGTTATGATTTACGTCACCTCAAAGGTGCTTTTGATACCCGTATGGTTGAGATTATGAATGAGAACCACAATCCGAAAGAGGTATTGATTTTCTTGTTCGAAATCGGCGATTTTTCCCCGATTCAAAAGAGTGCCGATTTGGTTAAAGCTCAAGGATATGAGCTCATAAATTCGCTGAAGTTTAATGAAGCGGACTGGACCATTGCGGTCAAGCATAAGGAATAGTCGTGAGCAAAGTCTATTTTTCCACATGGCGCGGGGAGCAGATCAATAACATCGGCAAATCCGAAGAAGAGTGGGAAGTATCGGCCTATAATTTGCCGGCAGAATATAATGAGCATGCCCATTCAAAGGCATTTATCGGATGGGACGGTCTTGCACTGTTCAATCCCGATGTCGATGTCGTTCGTCTTGCGACGGAATATGCGGCACAGTATCAAGTTTATTCTGAAGCATGCGGACGCTGTGCACCGGGGCGTTGGGGAGGACGTATTTTATACGATCTACTCGATAAAATCGCCCGCGGTGAAGGTTCGGTAGCCGATATGGAGCATCTCAAAGAGGTTTCTAAAACGATGCAGGAAACCTCCAAGTGCGAAATCGGAAAAACCGTTCCGAATCCGTTATTGGATTTGATGACCCATTTCGAAGCGGAATTTATGGAGTGTATCAATAACCAAAAAGCATCCAAGCACTATCATATGGAAGATACCAACTACATTGCAAAGATTACGGCACCATGTATGGATGCGTGTCCGGCGCATGTCGATATTCCGGCCTATATCGAGGGTGTTCGCGATTTGCGTTTTGATGACTCGTTGATGGCAACGCGGCAGACGATGCCATTAGCGCATACGTGTGGGCGTGTTTGTCCACACCCGTGTGAGACAGAGTGCCGAAGAACGAATTTGGATGAACCAATTTCGATCATGGAGCTCAAACGTCTTGGGGCTGATTATGAAACGGATCATGGATTCGGTTTCTTCCATCCGTATGAGCAAAAACCGAAAATCGGAAAAAAAGTGGCCGTTATCGGAGCAGGTCCAGCGGGGCTTACGGGTGCTTACTATTTAGCGCTTGATGGCGTAGATGTGGACGTGTATGAAGAACTCCCGGTTTTGGGCGGCGAAGTAGCGGTCGGTGTTCCTGAATACCGTATGCCGATCGACCGATACAACAAAGATATCGAAGCGGTCAAAGATTTAGGGGTGAATTTCATCACGAATACCCGTGTCACGGCCGATATGATGCGTCAGTACGAAAACGACTATGATGCCGTTTTGGTAGCAACGGGGACCCGTATTTCGAAAAAAGTCTATTGTGAGAACGAACGCCCCGATATCCAGGGATACTGGGGAGCGATTGATTTTCTGGATAAAGTTAATTTGGAAGTCAAATACGGAATCATGGTCCCGGAAGCTGATCAAAAACGGCACATGCTCACTAAAGATTATGTCGATTTGACGGGGAAAACCGTTGTGTGCGTCGGGGGCGGATTTACTTCGATGGACGTGGTTCGCTGTTCGATTCGTGCCAATGCCAAAAAAGTCGTTATGATCTATCGACGCGATGAGAAAACGATTATCAATAACACGACCTATGAAGAGTATCATGAAGCGGTCGAAGAGGGCGTTGAATTTATTTTTCACTCGGCGGTTGCGGAGATGAGAGATGAGAATAACGTCCTTAAATCTTTGCTGATTGACCGTTATGAATTGGTTCCGGATCCAAACGGAGGACGCCCTACGCTGGAAAAAATCGAAGGAGCTTCGTTTGAAATGGAGTGTGATTATCTGATCCCTGCCGTTTCGCAAAGTGCCGATTTGAAACTGATTCCCGAAGAGTGGGAAATTGAACGTACCTCATGGGCGACGATCAAAACCAACGGTAAAGATTACATGACATCACGCAAAGGGATCTTTGCGGCGGGCGACTGCGAATACGGACCGATGACGATTGTTAATGCCGTGGGTCAAGCCAAACGTGCGGCATCGGTAATGAGCCGTTACGTTCAAACGGGCGAGATTACCTTGAGTGATGATGAGATTATGGAAGATCATTTGCGTAAGCTCAAAGTCTATAACAAAAAAGAAAAAGTAACCGGATGGCTTCCGGGATTGCCAAGAGAACATAGTGAAGTGCTTACGGTAGATGAGCGTAAAGACAACAACAAAGAAGTCAAATACGGATTTACACAAGAGCAGGCAATTGCAGAAGCGGAACGCTGTATGCGATGTTACTACATCGCAATGGTCGCACATTAAGGGAGAGATGGAATGGTTCAATTTACAATAAACAATCAACCCGTCACCGCGTTAAAGGGAGAAACCATTCTCCAAGCAGCACGTAAAGCGGGGTTTTATATTCCGACGATGTGTTATTTGGAGAAAACGACTCCGTGTGCTTCGTGCCGTTTGTGTGTGGTTGAGGCTGATACAACGGATGGTCTGATTCTGAGCTGTCAAACGCCTCCTACGGAAGGTTTGGCCGTAACGATCAATTCCGATCGATTGCAGAATGAGCGCACCAACATTATGCGGATGTATGATGTTAATCACCCCTTAGAGTGCGGTGTGTGCGACAAATCGGGTGCCTGTGATCTACAGAACAAAACGTTGGAATTTGGGGTAGATTCTCAGCATTTCAGCGCAAAAGAGCAGCACCGTAAAATTGAGCATTGGGGATTGATCAATTATGATCCGTCCTTGTGTATCCTGTGTGAAAAATGTGTTCACGTCTGTAACGAAATCATCGGGGATGATGCAATCGAATTGCAATTCGGCGGATACAAATCGGCGGTTATCCCTAAAAACAGTGAGAAACTCGATTGTACGTTTTGCGGCGAGTGTATCGCCGTGTGTCCGGTGGGTGCATTGGTGAGTTCTGATTTTCAATACAGTGCCAATTCATGGGAATTGTCGCCGGTTCCGGCAACGTGTGCCCACTGCAGTGCGGGATGTTCATTGACGTACGAAGTGAAACATACGTCGATCGCGACAGGAAGCCAAGAGCGCATTTACCGCGTAACGAACAATTTTGAATACGCGACACTCTGCGGTGCAGGACGTTTTGGATATGATTTTGATATCCAGGCTTCCAAAGATAAGGAAGCGTTTGAGAAAGCCGTATCGGCAGTGCGCAATGCCAAAGCGATTCGTTTCAGCTCGTTGATTACCAATGAAGAAGCATTGATACTTCAGCGTTTGAAAGAAACCTTTGGGCTTAAACTTTTTAATGAAGAAGCGCGTGCGTATCAGTCGTTTATGAGGGCATACAGCTCGATAGCCGGAAAAGCCACCTATAGCGGTACGCTCGATGCCATTAATCAAAGCGATGCGATTATTGTTGTAGGAGGACGCGTTACGACCGATAATCCGGCCGTCCGCTATGCGATGACGACAGCAGCCCGTCATAACGGGGCTAAAGTGATCTATATGCATCCGATCGAAGATGCTCTGTTGCAAAATGTCGTGACGCAGTTTGTCAAATACGAAGCCGGTTCGGAAGAAGGGGTGATGGCGATGTTGGCCAAAACGCTTCTGAATGATACCGATATAAGTGACGAATTCCGCAGATACTTTAACGGTTTGGATGAGGGGTACTTATGTGCCGAAAGCAATGCCGGTGACGAGGAATTCACACGTATTGAGAAATCGTTGCGCCGAGCCAAACGTAAAACATTGGTCATCGGTTCGGATGTATTGACCCATGCGAGAGCCGAAAATATTGCACGCCTTGCGGCGATGATCGAAACGTACAGCGATTTTTCATTGGTCGTGGTACCTCAAAATGTCAATACGATCGGTGTCTCTTTGGTGTGTGATCTTGATCGGGATGAGTCGATTCAAGGGACGGTCGGATACAACGCATCGGGGGATTTTGTCATCGGTTCAATGGGTGAATACGATTTAGCCGTTCCTGCATTGAACTCTCAGGAAGGGACGTTTGTAAGCATCAATCATCAAGTGCTTCCGACCAATGTTGCCGTTGCTTTTGAGGGGTATTGTTTAAATGACCTTGCGAATGCCCTCGGATTGAAAATGGTCAATACGATTGATTACACCGCGTTATTGCCAAAAGCCAAAGGGTTTAACGGAAGTGCGTTTGACGAGATGGGGAACTTTTACGGAGCGTTAGGCGAAGACAACCGCGGGTACCTTTTGGAAAACGTTGATGTTCAGGTGAATGGTACTCTTGAGGGTATTGATAACTTGCCGGAATTTAACGGTACGGTGATGTACCGCTGTAATCCGGTAAATCAATTCAATGCGTATACGGCACGCACTGCTCAATTAGAGCGTGATAATGCATTGCGCGGTTCATCTCAGTTTGCCGCAGCGGCGCGTATTTCGGATGGCGATACGGTACAAATCGAATCAAACGGCCGCGTGGACGTTCGAACGTTTGTTCTTGACGGAAATTTAAAAGGGACCATAGCGTTGGCTCCCGAATATGATTTGCCGTTTGGGGGAGCGAATGATCGTTACCGATTTGAGAAAATTAAAATTATGAGAGTGGGGAGTTAAATCATGAATGAAATAACGATCACCATAGACGGCAAGGCGGTTCAAACGCAAGAGGGTGAATACATCCTCAATGCGGCACGCGCCAACGGAATTTTTATCCCTGCCATTTGTTATTTGACACGCTGTTCACCAACGCTGGCATGCCGTATTTGTCTGGTAGAAGCGGATGGAAAACAGGTCTATGCGTGTAATGCGAAAGCCAAAGAGGGGATGAATGTTGTTACGAGCACCCCGACCATCGAAGATGAAAAACGCGCCATCATGGAAGTCTATGACGTAAACCATCCATTGGAGTGCGGCGTTTGCGACCAATCGGGTGAGTGCGAATTGCAAAACTACACATTGGAAATCGGGGTGGACTCACAGACCTATTCGATTGCCGATACCCACAAACCAGCACAAGATTGGGGGTTGATCCATTATGATCCCGCTCTTTGTATCATGTGTGAACGATGTATTACGGTATGTAAGGATATGATCGGAGATGCGGCACTTTCAACCGTTGCTCGCGGCGGGGATGCTATTGAGGCGGCATTCAAAGAGTCGATGCCGAAAGATGCCTACGCGATGTGGAACAAGCTGAATAAATCGTTGATTGCACCCAATGCGGGAGATACCCTTGATTGTACGAACTGCGGTGAGTGTACGGCCGTTTGTCCTGTAGGCGCGCTGGTCAGTTCGGATTACCAATATACGTCAAATGCATGGGAACATCAACAGATCCCGGCGACCTGTGCTCACTGCAGTGCCGGATGTCAAATCAGTTACGATATTAAACATACGAGCATTGCCGATCCGGAAGATAAAATCTATCGGGTTAAAAACGAGTGGAACTATGTCTCACTGTGCGGTTCAGGGCGTTACGGGTACGATTTCCAAAATGCGAATGTAACGAAAGATAGCGCGAAGTTTGATGCCGCGGTTGCCGCGTTTAAGAAAGCAGATACGATCCGCTTTACATCAACGATCACGAATGAAGAGGCGATGATCTTGCAGCGTCTCAAAGAAAAATTCGGGATGAAGCTTATCAATGAAGAGGCGAGAACATTTAAAACTTTCCTGAAGGATTACAGTGCGCTTAGCGGTACCTCATTGTACAGCGGAACACTGAAAGAGGTACACGAAAGCGATTTCGTTGTCTCTATCGGAAGTGCGTTGAAAACGGATAATCCGAATGCCCGTTTCGCGATGAATAATGCCTTGTCGATGAACAAAGGGGCGGGTCTGTATTTTCACCCGATCAATGACCCTGTTATCAAAGATATGTCTAAAAATGTGACACAGATCAACCATGCTCCGATGATGGAAGAGACCGCGTTGTATCTGATGTTAGATCTGTTCGGGGACAAAGCGGCTATGCCATCGGATGTGGCAGCATATTTAGCAACTTTTCACTCCACTAAAACCATCACCGTTGAAGAAACCGTCGATAAAAAAGTGACCGAAACGGTTCTCAAAAAAGTGGTTAACGAAGAAACCGGTGTTGAAGAAGAGGTGAGCGAAGAGGTCACGAAAACGGTCAAGAAAAAAGTATCGAAAGAGGTTGAAGTGGATGACAATCGTCTGCTGGAGCTTTTGAATGCACCGGCAGGGTTTGCGGATACCTTAACAAAATACTTGGCGAAAAAAGAGAAGTTTGCATTGATGGTAGGACCTGACTTGTATACCCATCCAAACGCCCGCAATTGTGCACGATTGGTCGCCTTAATCGAGAAATATACATCGTTCAGTGTTACGATGATTCCAAATCTTGCCAATACATTGGGCGTTGCGCTGATTTGTGATCTGGATGAAAGTGCCGGCAGCTATGCAATTGGATATAATACAACAGGAAATTTCACCTTGAGTGCCCTGGGAACGGGCGATTTAGATATGCCGGCGTTGAATCAGCAAGAGGGGACATTAACCAGTATTGATAAACGGGTTAATCCAACGAATGTTGCAATCAGCTATGGCGGATATATTCTTAATGATATCGCGAACGCTCTTGGGCTTAATGAACCCTTGACGATCAACTATACGAAACAGTTGCCGGTGAGTGCCGGATTCAGTGCGGTTGAGTTTGATACATTACCCAATTATTATACCAATGCAGGTGAAGAAGTGCGCGGTTATGTCCTTCAGGCACAAAGTGTGCCCCTCAGCGGTGATGAAAGTGTTCAGCCGTTTGATGCGAAGAACGCGATGGATCAGAGCCTTGTCTATTTGGCCAATCCGGTATTGCAGTTCACGCCGTTTACCGCTAAATCCCATCAGCTTCAAGAATCCGGCGGACTCTACGCTTCAGCAGCGTATCTGAGTGCCAACGGAATGAATGAGGGGGATAGTGTAAGGGTGAAAACCGCTCAGGGCGAAATCGTTGTCAACGTGATCGCCGATGGAAAAATCGATGGAGAGATCCCGTATCTTCCAACCTTCGATACTCAAATCAATTCTGGTGCATTGTTCAACGGTTATCGTTTTGCAACTGTATCAATTCAAAAGGTGTAAAGCATGGATGTAGCATTTATCATCGAAACGATCGTTAAAATCGTTGTGATTTTATTGGTTTTCTCAGCCCTTGCAGGTTTTGGAACCTATTTTGAGCGTAAAGTACTGGCATTTATGCAGCGCCGTTTGGGGCCGATGCATGTTGGTCCGTATGGATTGCTTCAAATTGCCGCGGATGGGATCAAGCTCTTCACCAAAGAGGATATTATTCCGCAAAATGTCGTTAAGCCGATTTTTAAAATCGCTCCGGTTATTACCGCAGCGACGGCATTTATGGCAGCTGCCGCCATTCCGTTTTGGCCGGAGTTTACGGTATTCGGATATACGGTTCATCCTATTGTTGCAGATATTAACGTCGGTATCTTATACGTATTGGCGGTTATGGCGATCGGATTGTATGGTCCATTGCTGGGCGGTATGGCATCGGCCAACAAATGGTCATTGATTTCAGCGGCACGTAGTGCGGCGATCTTTATTTCGTATGAAGTCATTACGGGACTTGCGTTGTTGGCACCGCTCATGATGGTTGGATCGTTGTCCCTTATTGACATTAACAACTATCAAAAAGGGGGGATTACCGATTGGATCGTATGGTCACAGCCGGTAGCCTTTATCTTGTTTTGGATTGCTGCATTTGCTGAAACCGGTCGTACACCGTTTCACCTGGTAGCCAATGATCACGAAATTATCGATGGATTCGGAACCGAATATTCGGGAATGCGATGGGGTCTATTCTTTATCGGCGAGTATGCAAATATGTTTTTCATCTCATTCGTTATGGCCATCATCTTTTTGGGCGGATTTGGCGATGGGACGGTTGCGGGGGCATTTGAATTGCTTCTAAAAGTTTCCTTTTTCTTCTTCTTCTTTCTGTGGACGAGAGCGGCGTGGCCGGATATCCGTCCTGACCAACTCATGTGGTTATGCTGGAAAGTGTTAATGCCGATTGCCGTGATCAATGTTGTGATCACAGGTTTAGTGATGATGTTCTAAGGGGGAATGGATGCATTTAGAACCATTTAAAGATCGTAATGTCAATGAGCTTGGAGCTTATTATTACGTTGATATCGAAAACTATCCGGAAACAGGATGGGACAAGTTCAAGCAAGTCGTAAAGCGTACCCTTAAAGGGGAGCTTTTCGTAGGGCTGTGGGTTGTATTGCGTGAGATGATCAAATTTGATATTCACACGGTGCAGTACCCGAAAGAGAAATTGCCGATCGGTCCGCGTTACCGCGCCGTGCATAAATTGTTGCGTTTGTGGGAATCAGGATTTGAACGTTGTATCGGATGCGGATTGTGTGAAAAAATCTGTATTTCCGATTGTATCCGTATGGATACCCGTATCGATGAAAATAGCCGCAAAGAGGTGACCGAATACAGCATCAACCTTGGGCGCTGTATTTTTTGCGGATATTGTGCCGAAGTGTGTCCGGAATTGGCGATCGTTCACGGCGACCGTTACGAAAATGCCTCAGAACAGCGTGCCCATTTCGTTATTAAAGACGATATGCTCACGCCGCTTGATTTCCTGACATCAGGGCAGCAAGCTGAATACCCAGGTTTCGGTGCGATTACCCCACATGAGGACGAGCGCGTTAAGAAAACGCCGCTTGCCTATTAAGGAGAGATGAATGTTTGAAGCGATAGCTTTTTATCTGTTTGCCGCATTAACGGTAATCATGTTTACCATCACCGTGATGACTTCACAAGCGTTGTATGCCTTGACGGCAATGGCGGCCGGGATGATTTTTATCTCAGCGTTTTTCTTTATTTTGGGTGCCGATTTCCTTGGTGTTATTCAAATTATTGTCTATACAGGTGCCGTTATGGCGTTGTATGCGTTCGGGATGATGTTTTTTGACACGACTCGCACCGTTGTGGAGAAGCGTGATAATCCTAGAATGATTTTTGTCTTGGGCGTATTGGCGGCGACACTTGTTGTCTTCATTATGATTTCACCGATTATTGCTACGAATTTGGAAGCACGTTATCCTATCGAAGCGGCAGTTGGGAACTCTCAAGCTATCGGTATGATTTTGTTCACTAAATATCTGGTTCCGTTTGAAGTTGCTGCCGTCATGTTATTGGTTGCGATGGTTGCAGGGATTGTATTAGCGGGTAAAAAAATGGACAAGTCGCTAACGTTGATGGCTGAAGAAGAGATTGCATTGATGCAAGCCTCTGCACAAACCACAGACGCTGAAGAAGGAGGTCACTAATGGAACTAACGTTAACCCATTATTTAGTACTTTCAACGGTACTGTTTGTTATTGGCCTTATAGGGGTAATGCGTCGTAAAAACTTGCTGATGCTCTTTTTTGCTACGGAGATATTGCTCAATGCAACGAATATTGGATTCGCGGCAATTTCTCATTATTACGGTGATTTAACAGGTCAAATGTTTGCATTTTTTATTATTGCAATCGCTGCATCTGAAGTTGCCGTCGGTCTGGGTCTGTTAATCGTATGGTACAAACGTACGGGCAAAATTGATCTTGATATCATGACATCAATGCGAGGGTAGAGAATGGAACTGTATTTATACATCGCACTTTTTGCGCCGTTGGCAGGTTCCCTGTTCGCGGCACTGTTTGGTGCTACACCGAAAACATATGTAACGGGAATTGTTACATCAGGATTGCTGTTCGTCTCGTTTGTGAGCAGTGCGATACTATTGAATCATGTCATGCTGGGGCATACCGTTCATGTCGAGATGATGACATGGATGGCAACGGGAGATTTGTATATTCCGTTTGGCTTTGTCGTGGATCAAGTAAGTGTAACGATGATGATGGTGGTCACCATTGTCTCCACCGTTGTGCACATCTATTCAATCGGTTACATGGATCATGACAAAGGGTTTAACCGCTTTTTCTCCTGGCTATCCGCATTCGTTTTCTCGATGATGGTATTGGTTATGAGTGATAACTTTGCCGGCCTTTTCATCGGATGGGAAGGAGTCGGTCTGTGTTCATGGGGGCTAATCGGATTCTGGTATCATAAGGAATCGGCAACATGGGCGGCCAATGAA
>DASUMY010000022.1:0-22980 GCA_036277435.1 Sulfuricurvum sp. | reverse complement strand
GCATGCACCCCTTCTCAACCGCGGCGTAGCGGTCAAAATCAATGCCAATCAGCGCTATGCGACGAGTTCGAGAACGATGGGACGGTTTGTCCAGTGTGCGCAAGCGCAGAATATCGCGACGCAGACGTTTGTGACGCGCAGCGACATGGGGTGCGGTTCCACTATCGGTCCTATCACGGCGACCCGTTTGGGTATTGAGACGATAGATGTGGGGGTTCCGACACTCGCGATGCACTCTATACGGGAGCTTTCAGGGACGGAAGATGCCTATGGGCTTTATCAAATCCTCCTTCATATCGGACAATACTGATGGGGGAGACGATTTCACCCGAAGAACTCAAAGCCCTTATCGATCAGACCTATAAAGTCGAAGAAGAGTACGTTGCCCTTCGCCAATCGTATGATCATCTGCAATCGACGATAGAACAGGTAATCGAGTTCTTGCCCAATGCGATCTGGATTGTAGAACCGGACGGATCGATCTTTTTGCAAAATTCGCAAGGCAAAGAGCTGGGGGGATTGATCGAAACATTGCGATGGGATGAACAAGATTATGAGGTAACGTTCAAAGAGCGCTCCTACTTGATTAAATCGGCACTCCACAACGAAAAACATCTTTTCAGCGCAACCGATATCACCGAGCAAAAGCGCAAAGAGAATCTCGCGACGATGGGGCAGATGGCGGCCCACTTGAGCCATGAAATCCGTAATCCGATCGGATCCATCGCACTGCTGGCATCGACATTGATGAAGCGGGTCATTGAAGAGAACAAACCGATTGTGGCCGAGATTCAAAAATCCCTCTATCGCATTGAGCGGATTATCAAAGCGACGCTGCTGTTTTCCAAAGGGGTCAGCACGCAAAAAGCTCCGTTGCAATGGAGTGTGATTCGCAATGAACTCAAAAGTGCCATCAGCTATTACAGTTATGCGAAAGAGATCCAGTTTCTATTTCCCGAAGAAAATTTTGAACTGCAAGGGGATTTGGATTTGCTGGGGATGCTTTTCAGTAACTTTATTTTTAACGCTATCGATGCGATCGAGCTTGATGACGAGAGTGAAGAGGGGATGGTTGAGATAGGCTATAGCTATGAAAACGGATTTCACCGTTTTGCCATCTATGACACCGGTATCCCTATCGCCAATGAAAAATTTCTTTTTGAAGCCTTTAAAAGCACCAAAGAGAAAGGGAATGGGCTGGGATTAGTTCTGGCCAAAAACATCGCGAGCGCTCATGGCGGAAATGTAGAGCTTTGCACCAGCGGCCGAAAAGGGTTTATTATTACCCTTCGATGAGAGATTTTTCCACCTCTGTGACCAGTTTCCAGGTTTTGACGATGGAATCGGGATTGAGGGAAATGGAATCAATTCCTGCTTCTACTAAAAAACGGGTAATTTCGGGATAATCCGAGGGTGCCTGACCGCAAATACCGATGTACTTTCCCTCTTTTTTACAGGCGTCAATGGCCATTTTCAACATCCGCTTGACCGCTTCATTGCGCTCATCGAAAATCGATGAGACCAGTTCACTGTCCCGATCCACGCCCAAGGTCAGCTGTGTCAAATCATTGGACCCGATACTGTAGCCATCAAATATTTCCAAAAACTGATCGGCAAGAATGACGTTGCTGGGGATCTCGCACATGGCGTATATTTTAAGACCGTTAGCCCCTTGGATCAGCCCTTGCGTATTCATAATAGCGATGGCATTGCGTCCCTCCTGCGGCGTCCGGACGAAGGGGAGCATCAACTCCATATTCGTCAATCCCATCTCCTCACGCACCTTCAGCAGCGCTTCGCATTCCCATTCGAAGGCTTTTTGGTAGATCGGCGAGTTATAGCGTGACGCTCCCCGAAATCCGATCATCGGATTTTCTTCATTTTTTTCATAGGCTTCTCCGCCGATCATGTGGCGGTATTCGTTGGACTTAAAATCACTGGTGCGAACAATGACCGGTTTGGGATAGAATGCCGCACAGATGGTTCCGATCCCTTCCATGATTTTCGTTTGGAAAAAATGTTTGGGATTATCGTATCCGTACATCAGGGGAGCAATGGCATCGGCATCCTCTATGGTTTTCCCTTCCATCAGGTCGATAAGGGCCAGAGGATGGGCTTTGATGGTGTTATTGATAACAAACTCCATACGGGCAAGTCCCACGCCGTGATTGGGCAGCTGTGCGTGCATAAAAGCGCTCTGCGGATTGCCGATGTTCATGTAGAGGCGCGTAGAGGGTTCTGCGAAATCATTAAAATCAAGGGTCTGTATGTGAAAGGGGAGGAGACCTTCATACACGTAGCCCGTATCTCCTTGGGCACAATCGATCGTTACTTCTTGACCATCGCAAAGCAAGGTGGTGGCATTCGCTGTCCCCACGATGGCACTGACACCGATTTCACGTGCCACAATAGCCGCATGACACGTTCTCCCGCCCCGGTTCGTGATGATGGCAGAGGCCATTTTTATGACGGGTTCCCAATAGGGATCGGTATTATCTGTGACGAGTATTTCCCCTTTTTGAAACAAATGAAACTCGCTCGTGTTATGGATGATGCGTACTTTACCGCTGGCGATTTTCTCTCCCACGGCGATCCCGCTGATAAGTTTTTTCTTCTTGGGGTCTGCGTCATATGTATAGGTGGAGAGGGAAAAGTTTTTTGTTTTACGGCTTTGTACCGTTTCCGGACGTGCTTGAACAATGTAAAGCTGGCCATCCATAGCATCTTTCGCCCATTCAATGTCCATAGGGCAATCGTGGCCGGCGAGAGCAGAATAGTGTTGTTCAATGGTCACTGCATTGCGCGCTAGCGTCATGATTTCATGATCTGAAAGGGAAAATTGATGCTGAAGATGCACAGGGGTAGTGATATTGATCGTTTTGGAGGGATTTTCAGGATCATAGATCATCTGTAATAGCTTTGTCCCCATTTGACGTTTTAAAATCGTTTGATGGCTTTGCAACGTCGGTTTGAAGACGGTAAACTCATCGGGGGTGATTTTACCGCCGACGATATTTTCCCCTAATCCCCATGCGGCATTAATGATAATCAGCGTGTCTGAACCGGAATCGGGGTCAATCGTAAACATAATACCGCTGGAGGCCTGATCGCTTCGGACCATTTTTTGGACGCCGACACACAAACTGATACTTAAATGATTAAATCCGTTTCGGTGACGATAGCTAATGGCGCGATCGGTAAAAAGGGAGGCATAGCATTTGCGAACATGGTCAATCAACCGTGCTTCACCCGAAATATTTAAAAAGCTGTCCTGCTGCCCTGCGAAACTGGCATCGGGCAAATCTTCTGCGGTTGCCGAGGAGCGAACGGCAACATCGAGGGTAGGAAGGTCATAATGGGTGCATAAACGGCTGTAGGCGTTGATAATAGCGCTTTCCAGCGCTTTAGGCAGCGGTGTCTCTAAAATAAGGGTGCGAATCGCATTCCCCGTTTGGGTGAGAGAATCGAGATTATCGGCATTCAGGGTTTCAAGCAGCCGGATAAGCGAAGCTTTAATACCGGTCTCCTCTAAAAACGTCCGGTAGGCTTCAGCCGTGGTGGCAAATCCGTAGGGTACGTGTATCCCATGGGCAGAGAGATGGCGGTACATCTCTCCTAAACTGGCATTTTTGCCGCCGACAACAGCAACGTCTTGGTTGGAAATAGTGTCAAAAAAACGGATAAACGGCATCGAATCTCCTTTATGGGGTAGGGTACCATAACGAAGGAGAAAAATGGCTAAAAGAGAAAAAGATTAGAGGGAAGCAATCGGTTTTGGTTCGCTCAGATAATACCCCTGCAGATAATCGATTCCCAGTTCTTTACACTCGTCATAAACATCTTGCGAAAAGACAAATTCGGCAACGGCTTTGATATTCAGACGGTGTGCAAATTCGACAATCGTGCGGACGATGTCTTGCGCACTCAGATCAATATCGAGACGTTTGATCAGTGACCCGTCGATTTTGATGTAATCAACATTAAGCCGCATAATATGGGCAAAATTGGAATACCCAGTCCCAAAGTCATCGATGGCGATTTGGCAGCCGTATTCTTTGACATGGGTGATGAAGGCCGAAACTTCTTGATAATTTTCAATCCCTTCACTTTCTAGAATCTCAAAAATAAGCCGATTTTTAACATCTGTTTCCGCCAATAGCTCATAAATCATCGTTTGGGTTTCTCGATCTAAGATATCATCGATCGAAAGATTGATGGAAAAACAGTGGGGAGTGATGCGCAATTGTTTAAAAATTTCAGTGATGACAAATTTCGTAATATGTGGATAAAGACGCGATTTCTTGGCAATCTCTAAAAATGCGTAGGGGGAAATAACCGAACCATCTTTGTCAACCATCCGGATGAGCGCTTCATATTCAAAAATAGTTTGGGTGGAAGCGTCATGCACCCCTTGATAATAGAGTTCGAAGCGCTGATCTTCAATCGCATCTTTGATTTTTTTACTCCACAAAATGTTATTGAGATACTGTTCTTTGATTTGGAGTGCATCGTGGTATTTAACGAGGGAGAGACCGCGTTTTTTGGCTGTTTTGAGGGCCATATCGGCGCGCCCTATCAAATCGCAGCCACTGTCAAAGCAGATGTCAACCCCCATACTGATGGTGATAAAGATGGTTATTCCTTCAATTTCATAATTGACGGAATGTAGTTTTTTAAGAATATGTTGGCACATTGCATCAAATTTATCAATATTGACATATTCTTTAAGGGCCAATGCGTATTCGTCCGAGTGCATTTTATAGACCGATAAAGGATAATCTGCCGTCACATCTTTAAGAGAGTGGGCAACGCTTTGGAGAATTTTGTCCCCAATTTCATGGCCGTATAAATCGTTCATCTCTTTAAAATTATCAATATTGAGAAGTAAAACGGCAATATAATGTTTGTCCTCTATGTTTTTGAGGAGTGATTTTCGATTGGGCAGTTCGGTGAGGTGGTCATAATAGAGTTGATGCTGTAATTGTTGATTGAGCTGAGCGGATTTATAACGGATGCGATTGATCAGCGTTTTAAATCCCAGATGTAAAATAATGCCTAACAGTATGACGACGATCATACTGATAATCAGCAGATGGCGAATTTCAGTTTCGTACGCTATTTCATCCTGGGTAATATCAAGGGCGCACACCATACGGGCCAAGGGCTTGTTGGAATACGTCCGTAACTCGCGCGACGCGATAATATAAGTTTTATCCCCCAGAGTATGACGCATAGAATCGTTAAAGGCATAATCATGGGGCAACGAATCGAACAAAGAATCATTGGAAGAGATAAGGGAATAGGCTCCATACTTTTTTAATTGTTGTTCAGGCAGCAGTGTGTGGAGTACTTTGGTATCGAAGGCGATAGCGCTTTTGATTCCCGAATGGGCATTGAGACGCTCTTGTATTCGACCGATTTTAGCCGAAACTTGGACGACTCCTAAGAACTTTTTATCTTTAAAAATAGGGACAATACTGACTAAAGCGATATTGTATTTGGTGACATCCAAAGAAACAATCGGCTTGCGGTTTCGAATGGCTTCTGCGAGCATAGGACGTTGTTTGGTGATATTGTCCCCAAATTTTTCCGGGTCTTGCAAACGGAGAAAATGGTGCCCGTCGCTGGCGATAAATCCTGTTAAATCGGCATCATGATGGAGATGCGCTTTATGGAAATAGGGAAGGGCGAGTGCGTAAAGGGCATCCCGGTCTCGCGCTTCAAAAGCATCAACGAGATGACGGTCCGATGTTATATCGGCTGCTAAACGATTCAGCCCTTTTTCTGTATCTAAGACAGCAAGTTCATATGAATTTTGGAGAAGTTGGCGGTGTGAATGAGTTTTTTCATCAATAACCCGTTTCTTGTCCTGGAGTATCGAATAGACAAAGTAGCCCACGAGCAGAAGGACGATCCCCATTGCAAACAGTGTCGCTTTGATGCGTATTTTGTTCATACACTACCTTGTTTAAAAAAGTGGACGATTATAGCAAAAAATAGTTCATATTATTTTTATTTTACGTTAAATAACTACTTTTGTTGAAAAAGAATGCTACCAAGGCGTACGAGATTGGAGCCGCACGCAATCGCCAATTCAAAATCGCCGCTCATCCCCATCGAACAGATCGTTGCCTCAGGCAGCGTATCAAAGAGCGACCGTGTTGTTTCAAAACTTTTTTGGATGACGGCTTTGTCATCCGTATGGGCACCGATACTCATGATCCCCTGGAGATGAAGATTGGGGCATTCTGCGGAAATTTGGAGGTATCGCTCCACGTACTCTTCAGGGGCAAATCCCGATTTGCTCTCTTCGTAGGCGGAATTAACCTGTACGAGGGCTTTGAGTGTTTGATTATCTCTGGCTAAACGCTCCTGCAGCGCATGAGCCAGTTCAACCGAATCGATGGAGTGGAGCAGATGAGGAGGGATGCTCAGGAGTTGATTGATCTTGTTTTTTTGCAGCGTTCCGATGAAATGCCATTCCAGCGGCAAATCTTCCAAGAGCTCCGATTTGGTTTTTAGATCTTGCACCTTGTTCTCGCCAAAGGCGCGCTGACCGATAGTGTAGAGGGATCGAATCGCATCGGCATCGACGTATTTGCTTGCCGCAACGATTTTAACAATGTGATGTTCGCTGACGCTAATACGGGCTTTCTCTATCCTCTCGATAATGGTGTCGAAATGACGTTTTTGTTCTAAGGTAGTCATTGCATGATCCTTGTAATATCGTTATAAAGTCCCAAACTCATGAGTCCCATCAAAATAACCCATCCGGCAATGGTGAGTTGTGTTATCACCGCTTCGCTGGGCGCTTTACGGCGAACCATTTCATATACATTGAAGACAATATGTCCCCCATCGAGTGCCGGTATTGGGAGAAGATTCAGAACCCCTAAGTTCACCGAGATAAGTGCGGCAAAGAAAAAGAGACTCATCCACCCATATTGCGTAGCATCGGCGGTAATTTGGACAATGCTGACCACTCCGCCCAGCTCTTTGGTCGGGACGACACCCGTAATGAGCTTTTGAACGCTTTGGAAGATCAATAATGAAGCATCAGCCGTTTGCTTCGACGCATAGGCAAAACTATCAACGATAGACAAATTCAGGGTATGGGAAACGCCTGCGGGGCTGATGCCAACCATTCGCTGCTGTATTTTTTCTTTGAAAACATTCGTGCTCTCACTGATGCGCGGAGCAAGGGTGATGAAGAGAAGGGTTTGTTCTCTTTGTATCTTCAGCGTTAAATTTCCATTAGAGCTTTTGATCGTATCGGATAGCTCTTCCCATTGGGTGATAGTTTCACCGTTAATCGAAAGGACGCGATCGTTTTTGTGAAGACCTGCTTCGTGTGCCGGGGAATCTTTAAGAACTGTTCCAATAACGGGAGAGAGCGCTTTTGGCCCTCCCAGTGCGATGGCATAAAATAAAAACCATGCGAGGAGAAAGTTGGCCAAAGGGCCTGCCAGGAGAATAATAATACGCTGCCACGGCTTTTTAGCGTTATAGCTGTCATTATCAGGGCTAAGAGCCGCGGGATCCAGATCATCCTGCCCTTTCATTTTGACATAGCCGCCTAGCGGAATGGCCGAAATTTGCCAGCGGGTACCCAGCCAGCGGAAAGAGGCGAGCTTTTTTCCAAAACCGATGCTGAAAACTTCAACGTAAACGCCGAAAAAGCGGGCGGCACTGTAATGCCCCAGTTCATGAAAAAAGATAAGGGCCGATAAAATGGCGAGGGCAACGATCCAACTCACGCGTTTTCCTTCGTTTGGTATCCTTTTGCAAATCCTACCACATATTCAACGCCGGAGTAAACGGTAAGAGCAACAGCGATCCACAGCAGTAGCTCCCCTCCGGCCCAATGCATCAACAAAAATCCGATAGCGATCATCTGGGCCACCGTTTTGATTTTTCCGGCGAGTGAAGCACTGATATCGATCCCCTCTGAGAGGGACAGCGTTCGTAGCCCCGTGATAAAAAGTTCGCGGCCGATAATGATATAAATAGCCCATGCAGAAGCATCCCCGCTCATCATAAGCCCTAAAAAAGCGGCCAGGGTCAACATTTTATCGGCAAGCGGATCGAGAATCTGACCCACGAGAGTGATTTGATCCAGTTCGCGTGCAATGTACCCATCAAAGAAATCGGTCACGCTGGCAATAACGAACAGCAATGATGCCGTGTAATAACTCCAGCTGATATGCCAGCCGTTATCGGTGAAAATTTGCGGATTGAGGATAACCCAGAACATCACCGGAGCGATGAGAAGGCGCATGAGCGCGAGAAGATTAGGAAGATTAATCACTTAAATGTAGTCCCGCCATCAACGATGAGGGTTTGTCCGGTGATCCAGCTCGCTTCATCGGTACAGAGAAAATAAACGGCACCGGCGATATCGTTGGGACTTCCCATGCGGTTCATCGCCGAGCGTTTAATCGTTTCGGCTTTGACCTCTTCATAGTTGGTAAACGCTTTGAGAGCATCGGTATCGATCGGCCCTCCTGAAACGGCATTGACACGGATATTCATCTCGCCTAGTTCAACCGCTGCATAACGGCTCATTGCTTCGACGGCCGCTTTATTTGTACCATGCCCTGCATAGTTTTCAATGTAAATCAAATTACCGGTACTGGACATCGTAACGACGGCTCCGCCGCCCACTTTTTCCATCCGTTTTGCCGCTTCTTGCGTTCCGACGACAAATGCGTTGACCGTTGCGGTGTAGATGTTGTTAAGACCACGTGGTTTGAGACGCATAAATTTGCCGTATCCCCCTACGACAGGACGGCCGTAAATCATCGCATTGCTGACAAAAAAGTCAACCCGATCGAAATCTTTATCAATGGCTTCAAAAAGGGGTTTGAATTCATCCGTTTCTAGGATATTGAGGGGATACGCACGGGCTTTAACGCCGTATTTACTCTCCAATTCTTGAGCGAGTACCGCTGCGGTTTCGGCATTAGAGTTATAGGTAAACGCGATATTGACACCTTTTTGTGCAAATTTTTCAGCGATCGCTTGGCCTATCCCTTTGGTTGCACCGGTGATAACGAGTGTTTTGCCCTTCATATTTTCCATTTATTATGCTCCTACTATTGTGTAATTTTTCATGACAGCTTCAATCTTTTTGAGATTTTCGGTACTTGGAGAGACCAGAGGCAGTCTGTATTCCAATGTGTCGATAAGACCTGCAATGTACATTGCCGCTTTGATCATCACTGGATTCGATTCTAAAAACAGCGCTTTGTTGATAGGAAACAGTGCCTCATTTAACGCTTTTGATTCGGCTAAATTGCCATTGAGGGCATGTGCCACCAGCTGGCTTTTTAGATCCGGCAAAAGATTGGAGGTGACCGAAGTGATTCCCGCTCCGCCGCAGGCGAGTATCGCGTAATCGATGGCGTCATCTCCCGAAAATACTTTGAGTTCAGGTCTGCGGGAGAGCAGTTCGATCGTACGTTCGATACTGCCGGTAGCTTCTTTGATACCGTAAATGTTTTCGACATCATCAAAGAGGCGTATAACCGTATCGGCGCTGATATCCACCACGGTTCGTCCAGGAACGTTGTAGAGCATAAACGGCAATTCCGGAACCGATTGGGCAATCGCTTTATAGTGTTGATACAACCCTTCCTGGGAAGGTTTGTTGTAGTACGGTGCAACCGAGAAGATCGCATCGACACCGCACGCTTGTGCTGTTTTGGCCGCTTCAATCGCTTCGGAGGTTGAGTTGCTTCCTGCCCCTGCCAGAACTTTGGTAGGGGTCCCTTTGCACACCGCCACGGCAATTTCCATGCAGATTCGATCTTCTTCATACGTCAGTGTTGCGCTCTCACCCGTGGTTCCTACGGGGCAAACCGCATTGATTCCGTTGTTGATTTGCCGTTGAATCAGATCAGCGTATTTTTGCTCATCTAATTTTCCGTTTTTAAAAGGAGTGATCAAGGCTGTCGTTGAGCCTGTTACTAGTTTCATTTCTGACCTTTTCGTAGAATAATGGTGGTTGATTTATCGGGGTGAAAATAGCGCTGTGCCGTCTCTTGGATATCGCTTAGCGTTAACGCGTTAATCGAATCTTCATACCGTTCCAATGGGGTAATATCTCCGCGTGAAAGATAGCTTCCAAAAAGTTCCGCTACGGAGGTCGAACTCTCCAGCGAATAGATGAAATCAGCACGTGTATTGATTTTTATTTTATCTAAATCGGCTTTTTTGACCGGTTTCGTTTGCAACGCTTTGATCTCTTTCCAGATCTCTTTTTCGATCTCTTCGGCGCTAATTCCGTTGTTCGCAATGGCTAGAAACAAAAAGACGCCCGGATCGATCGTTTCCATGTTGTAGGCATGAATTTGGTTCACCAGCCGCTTTTTATCGACGAGCGTTTTGTATAACCGGGAGCTCTTGCCGGAGCTGAGCAGTTCGCTGATCCCCGAGAGTTTCGGCTGGTCCGGATGTTGAAAATTAGGAATCGGAAATGAGATGGCGATCATCTCGACTTCACTCTCTTTGTTGACGATAACGCGGCGCGCACCATCTTGTTCCGGTTCTACGATGGCAACGGCGGGTATTTCCACGGTATTGGGGATGGAGGCAAAATGTTTTTCGGCCTCTTCAAACACCGTTTGAGGGGTGATATCTCCCGTCACGACTAAAATGGCATTTTTGGGCTGATAATAGGTTTTGTGAAAATTCTGAATATCGCTGAGTTTCCATGTCTGAATGTCATTCATGAAGCCGATCGGGGTCCAGTGATAGGAGTGATATACATATGCACTGTTAAAGAGGCGGAAATAAAGATACCCCATCGGATTGTTATCGGTTCTCCATCGGCGCTCTTCGGCGACGACATTACGTTCCGGCTGGAACTCTTCGTCTTTGAGATTGAGGTTCTGCATCAATTCGGCAAAGAGGGTCAGGGATTTTCCGATGTTCTCACTGCTGGATTTGATGTAATAGTGGGTGTGGTCAAATCCGGTAGAGGCATTGTTGAGTCCACCGATGCTTTTGACCTCTTCGTCAAATTCACCCGCTTTGAGATTCTTGGTTGATTTGAAGTTCATGTGCTCGAGCATATGGGCAATGCCGCTTTTCCCCATTACTTCATTACGGCTTCCGACTTTGTAAAAAATATCGGTCGAAATCACGCGAGAATGGTTGTCCATGGGAATAGCAACGACTTGCAAGCCGTTGCTAAGGGTTTTCGTTTCGTAATGAGGCAAAGAGGTGGCCATTAAAGTTCCTAGCGTAAAAAATAATCCCGAGAGAAGTTTCATTGACGATCGGCACCGATCGCTTGACTGATGGAGGTATAGCCATCCTGAGCCAATAGATCGATGAGACCGCTGTTGATCTCTTCAACCACTTCAGGGCCTTTGAAAATAAGAGAACTGTAAAGCTGAACGAGAGAGGCACCTGCACGGATACGGCGGTACGCTTCTTCAGGCGTAGAGATCCCTCCCACGCTGATCAACGTTGTTTTGCCAAAGAGCTCACGTGCAATCGCGTCAAATATGTAAAAGCTTCGTTCACGAAGCACTTCACCGCTTAAGCCGCCAATCTCTTCGGGATCATTGACAAGGGTGTAATCTACCGTTGTGTTCGTAGCAATGATTCCGTCCGCTCCGCTTGCAACGGCATGGGCACAGAGTGCTACGGCCTGATCTTCGGACATATCCGGGGCAATTTTAAGCAAGATCGGTTTGGAAGTGATGGATTTTGCGGCACTAAAAAGCTCAGAGATAAAGGTTTCATTCTGTAAATCGCGCAAACCCGGCGTATTGGGTGAAGAGATATTGATCACCATATAATCGGCGTAGGGATGAAGTGCTTTGATAAGGGTGGTGTAATCTTTGAGGGCATTCTCTTCAGAGGTCGTTTTATTCTTTCCGATATTGACACCGATGGGGGTACTGAACGGGTAGATATTTTTTAAACGGTGAGAGATACGAAATAATCCGTCATTGTTGAATCCCATCGCATTTTGAATCGATTCTTCCTCGATATGGCGCCAAAGGCGCGGACGGGGATTTCCCTCTTGAGGTTTTGGCGTAAGGGTACCGATCTCCGTGAACCCGAATCCCATTGCCAACGTTCCGGGAATCATCGTTGCATTTTTATCAAATCCGGCCGCCAATCCGACGGGGTTCAGAAATGTGCGTCCAAACAGCTCTTGTGTCAATGAGGGGTGGGTAATGAAATGTTTATTCAGCCAGCCGTTAAAAACAGGAGGGCAGAAACCGGCACTGCGTAAGACAATCGCACCCAAGGTATGAGCACTTTCGGGCTGAAGCTTGAATAACCACGGTTTTAATGATTCGTAATCGATCATATTATTTCCCCTGTTTGGCGATAAAGTGATGCGATTATACTCTAAAAAGGTTGAATGAAAAGTGAAAGGGTGTTTAAACGATCCGCTGGGGGGGCTTAGCCCATCTCTCCGGCTAAACGGCGATAGGCGTCGGATGTTTCCAATAACTGCTGATGGGTCCCGCGTGCGATGATCTCTCCTGCTTCAAAATACAAAATCGTATCGGCATGCTCAATGGTGCTGAGACGGTGGGCGATGATGATCGTTATTTTGTCTTTGGCATAGGCTTCCAGAGCATGCTGAATTCTTTTTTCGCTTTCGTTATCGAGGGCACTCGTTGCTTCATCCAGTATCAACAATGAGGCATGTTTATAGATAGCTCTGGCAATGGCGATTCGTTGGCGCTGACCGCCGGAGAGATTGGCACCAAACTCTTGCATCATCGTATGGATCCCTTGGGGGAGGGCTTGGGCAAACTCCAAAGCATCGGCCATTTTCAACGCCTCTAAGACACGCCCCTCGTCGATCGTATCTCCATAGGCAACATTGGCGGCCAGTGTATCTTGAAGAATGTAAACACGCTGGGAAACACTTGCCAGCTGATGTCGAAGAGAGTGTTGGGTGTACTCTTTGAGATTGTGATGGTTAATCAGGATCGATCCCTCATCGGGATCATAAAAGCGCAGCAAAAGATTGACCAGCGAGCTTTTCCCGCCGCCGCTTTGACCGACTAGGGCGATCGTTTGGCCGGCATGAATCGTTACGTCTAAATTCGACAGCGCCTTTTTGTCGCCAAATTTCAACGTTACGTGATCAAATTGGACAGAGGTTATGGGATCCATTAACTCTTTGGGACCGTCTTTGATGCTATTTTCAAGATCAAAAATGTGAAATACGCGTTCACTGGCGGCTTGAGCATCTTGGATTTTGCTATAGATGGCACTGACTCGGCGAAGAGGCTGAAACACAAGACCGACAGCCGTTAAAAAAGCGGTGAATTCTCCCACACTCATAGCCCCCGAATAAACGTGCTGTCCTCCAATAAAAATAACAGCAGCCAGCCCAATTGCCGCGATGATCTCCATGAGCGGCGATACGAGTTCGCTCGTATAGGTGGCTTTCATGTTGAGGGTGAAAAACCGCTCGTTTTCATCGGTAAACCGTTTCATTTCATAGGTTTCGGTGGCGTTGGCTTTGATAATCTCGCTGTTATTAAAGACCTCGGTCAAACGGGTCATCAGGTCCGCATTTTTTTCTTGGGAACGGTGGGAGAGTTTCTTTAGCCGTCGGGTGATTTTGATGAGGGGAAGGATGACAACGGGCATGACAAAGAGAGCCCAAAAGGCTAACGACGCATTCAGATAAATAACGTAGCCCACCAATGCAATGACGGTGAAACTCTCCTGTACCAATTCGGGAAGCATCTTGGAAACAAAATATTGTACCCGTGCGATGTCGTTGGTGATACGGGATATAAGCTCTCCGCTGCGATTGGTATAGAGAAACTGCATATCCATATACAGCATTTTTACCAGTAAATCTTCGCGGAGGCGTGAAACGATGTGCATCCCGATATAGGTGGTGAAAATCGATTGGATGTAGCGTCCTATCGATTTCAGCAAGTAGATGCCGATGAGTAAAACAGGGATGATATAGAGCATCTTGGGCTCTTTTTTGATGAACATATTGTCCATCAGCGGCTGCATGATATGAGCGGTTCCGGCGGTTGCGGTAACGGTCAGCAATATGCCGAGAAGAACCATGAAGTAGTGAAATTTATACCCTTTGATATAGGGCCAGAAACGCGCATATATTTCTTTAAATTTCAATCGCGTATCTCCCAAAAAGTTCCCGACGCCGTATCCATGATTGAAACATTCATGGCAATGAGTTCATCGCGAATAGCATCTGAGGCAGCAAAATCTTTTTCTTTTTTGGCATCGGAGCGTTTACGAACCAATTCGTCAATTTTTATTTTTACGGTTTCATCCAAACCGAATTGGAAGTATTCAAACGGGTTTTGACCTCCGAAACCCAAAATAGTTTGAACGGAACTTAGGGAGGAGAGGAGCTCTTGCCGATAGCTTTTATCTTTGGGATTCGTATCGAGCGCTTCATTGGCAGTTGTGATCAGTTCATCGACCAGCGCATACGCTTTGGAAACATTCAGATCATCTCCGAGCGCTTCGAGGAGGGCTTTTTTGAACTCGGTATCTATGGTTTCGGCCGTAAGAGCGAAAAGACGCTTCTTGAGCCGATAGAGTTTGTCAAGCCGCCGTTTGGACCCAATCAAGTCTTCTTCATTAAAGTTAAAATCACCGCGGTAATGGGTACTGAGCAGGTAAAAACGGAGTACTTCTCCATCGTAAGCTTTCAGGGCGTCTTTGAGGAAAAAACTGTTTCCTAAACTTTTGGACATTTTTTCGCCGCCAATCGTCACAAATCCGTTATGCATCCAATAGGCGGCCAGCTCATGATCGGTAGCACAGCGTGTTTGTGCCGCTTCGTTTTCATGATGGGGAAACAGCAGGTCCGCACCGCCGCCGTGGATATCAACGGCATACTTGCCTTTGCCGGTGGTCACGTAGCGTTCGATCATCGCCGAACACTCTAGATGCCATCCGGGACGTCCGGCTCCAAACGGGGATTCAAATGCGACACTCTCGTCATGGACCGCTTTCCACAAAGCGAAATCACTTTCATGACGTTTTTCGCTTACTTTTTCAACGCGGCTGATCGTATCCTGGCTTTGTCGATGGGAAAGGGTGAGATATTTTTTATCGCTGGAGGTATCGAAATAGATGTCGCCATTGCTGATGACATAGGCATGCCCTTTGTCCAAAAGCTTCTGGATCATATCGCACATGGGTTCGATCGACTCGGTTGCTTTGGGTTCGAGCGTCGGAGGACGTACCCCGATAGCATTCATATCACGGTGATACGCTTCGGTATAGCGAGCAGCAATCTCCGCGGTGCTGATCCCCAACTCTTTCGCTTTGTTAATGATTTTATCATCGATATCGGTAATGTTGCGCGCATACGTAACGTCATACCCTTCTGCTTCTAAAACACGGCGCAGAAGATCAAAAACCAGGGCACTTTTGGCATGGCCCAAATGGGCATCGTCATAGACGGTCGGTCCGCAGACATAGAGGGAAACTTTCCCCTCTATCAGAGACTCAAATTTTAATTTGGTTTTTTTTACGCTGTCATAAATAAACATTTTACCTCACTCTTTATCGTATGAAGTGTATCAAAAATTGATTTAAATAATAAAATAGCACCGCTACAATCGCCATTCCTACGATAAAGTAGAGGGTTCTTACCGTTTTCAAAAGATCGATAAATATACCCCATCCGATCTCTTTAATCGTTAAAATCAGCTGTACCGCTCCGCCGATGCTTCCGGCGAGTGCTAAACCGGCGGCCCCCATAAACTGCATCAGAATAACCGAAAAGATGACGTTGACGACAAGAGAGACGACCGCTATTTTTGCGGCTTTGAGATGTTTGTGCATGGCATAAAGGTACATCGAGAAAAGCTTTGCCATACCAAAGGGGAGCAGCCCCACCATGTACATCATCAATACATCCGCCGTGTTATGGGTGTCTTGAATCGTAAAAGCTCCTCGCTCAAATAAAAGCCAGATAATCGGCTCGGCCAACAGCATCCCCCCCAGCACCGATATTCCCAGCAAAGCGCTGAGGAGCCAAAATGATTTGTACAAGTTTTTATAGGCAAGGGTGTGGTTGTTATTGTTAATCGCTTTGGCAATGGCGGGAAATAACGCCGTAGTAATGGCCAGGGCGATAATGGCGAACGGAAGCTGGAAAATCCGGTTGGCATAAAAAAGATACGATACGGAACCTGCCGCTAAAAAGGAGGCGAGACTCGTATCGATGAAAGCAGCGATTTGCGCCGTAGAATTTCCCACAACCGAAGGGAAAAAGAGGGAACTGAATTTGGACTCTTCTGTTTTGACATCTTTGCTTTTACGGTATTTCCATCCCCCGATGAGAATTTTTAAAAGCCCTTGTTTACGAATCGAATACAGATGGGTCGCGACTTGCAACAAACCGCCGATGAGAATTGAAAAACTGAGGGCATAAACGATGGTTTTAGGATCCGAATTTGTGAACAAAATAAGGGCGGCGATCATAGCAATGTTGAGCCAAACGGTCGAGAAAGCGGTCGTAAAAAAATGTTCTTTGTGCTGCAGCAGTGTCCCTAAAAAAGTGACGATAAAAATGAGGTCCAAATACCAAAAGTTAATGGCGGTGAGGGGAGCCGTTTTTGAAATCAGATCTTTATTCCAATCCCACGCCAGCAGTTTGGTAAAAAACTCAGGAAAGAGGGTGACCAGAAAGGATAAGGCGACGATAAAAGCCATGAATCGGATGAAAATTGCGACGGCAAACACACTTTTTTGTCTCGATGCGATATACGAGGGCATAAAACTTTGGGTGAACGACCCTTCCGCAAAAATACGCCGAAAAAGGTTGGGAAATTTGAACGCCATTAAAAAAATATCACTCCAGACGTTGACACCCAGCGTTGACGTCATTAGAATGTCCCGCCCCAGCCCCGTAATACGAGAGATGAGAATACCAAACGAATTGGAGAATATAGATTTGAACATGATAATAAAAACCGTTTTTTAAAATTTACGTAAGTTTAACCGATATGTGATTAAAATAGCTCATGACATACGATGAAAGAGAGGATGCAATGGCACTATCGGAACCTGAGCCAAAGAGAGCAGAACCTTCCTCTGCCATTACCCCTGTCGTCGTTCGAACCGGCAATGTTGCGAAAGAGCTGATGCAAACGGCCGCCGATCACAAAGTATCGGTACACTCTCTTGATTTTAGAGTATTAGAGATGCAAACTTTCAGTCGTACGGGGATTGAAAATTCGCAAGAGGGTGAGGATTGGACGGAACTCTCGGCCGCCGAGATGGAAAACATTAGCGATGCTTTGTATCTTAATCCAGCATTCGAACTCAAACAACTGTACGATATTGAAATTTTTTCGATTACCCAACCGAATAGACTATCGCATTTGGATATGTCCATTGCCGGAAATACGACCTTGTGCAAAATTTACCTGACGATTAAAGCGCACAGTGAAGTAACCTATTACGATGAATTTGAAAATGATTTTTTTGAACTGATTACGAAGAAAAAACTTCGTGCAAATTTGATGATCGGCTTATTTGATACGGTTATGGGTCGAAATTTGAAGGCATTGATCGCAAAAATTCGAGTGAATCGCACCTACCGTTTTGAACAGCCCGAACGCTATCTTGTGTCACAGGGCTTTGAGCCGATTGCGACGATTAATGATCAATTGATTTTGCATTATGATAAACAACGTTCGAATCGTGAGGAAAGCGGCCGGGTTGATTATGCCAAGCGGGGTTATATTATCAGTGTCGTTGCCCGTGATCTGCTGATTGAGTACATTAAGCCCTTAAAAGGGGAAAGCGGACGCAATTGCAGGGGAGAATATATCGCCCCGAAAGAGCCTTTGATCCTTAATGAACCTACCTTTACGATAGGTGAAAATATTGAGAGGGTTGAGACGGACGCGACAATCGAGTTTCGGGCAAAAGTGGGTGGATATGTCACCTATGAGGGGGGCGTTTATGACATCAAAACGGAAATGGATGTTACAGAAATCAGCTTCCGCTCAACGGGATCGATCGAGACGCAGCTGGATGCCGATGTCTCTATTAATGTCAAAGAAAAAGATCCGTTAAAAGATGCTATCGGTACGGGGGTTGAAGTAACGGTCAATGTCATTAATATTGAGGGAAATGTTGGACCCGATGCGAAAGTGACGGCGAACAAAGCGACGATTGAAGGGCAGGTTCATAACAGTGCAACCGTCAGTGCGGATGAATTAACCATCAATATCCTCAAAGGAAAAGCCTACGGCAAAGAAGTGTATATAAAACGGCTTGAACACGGTATCGTCGAAGCGGATAAAGTCACCATCAGCCAAGCCACCGGCGGAACCGTACGTGCAAAAGAAATTTATATTGAATTATTAGGATCCCATACGAAATTAACGGCGTCTAAACGTATTGAGATTACGAAGCTTCAGGGGGGAGAGAATATTTTGACTATTGATCCTCTGCTCAATGTATCGAAAGAGTTTTTAGAAGATGAAGCGGTACAGATGCACCAAGTGAAGAAGGTGATTCAGACCATAGAAAAAGAGCTGGCAGGATATGAAGAGACAATGAAAGAAAATGCAGCAGTCTATGAAGATATCAAACGAAAATTAGTCCATTATAAACAGAACGGTATTAAAATTCCGGTTGCTTATGCCGAAAAATATAAGCAATTTCAGCAATTTCGTCAAAAGCTGGAGTTATTGCGCCAAGAGTATCAGGAGAAGAGAGACCATTATGCGTTTATCAGTGAGCGGCATACCTCGCTGCAAAGCGAAATTCATGACGCACGGGTTATTAATCATGACCGTTGGCATAATTACAACGAAGTTATTTTTAAATTGATAGATCCCCCGATGGATATCACCTATTTCCCCCCCGATAACAGTGATGAAAAGATACTTGGACTGCATGAAGACGAAGACGGAGAATTTTCTATTAAGGTTTTATCGAAATGATTGTCGGATTAGAGGGAACGGTTGTTTACAAGGAGCCCACAGCGCTTCATTTAGAGGTGAACGGGATTACTTATGAAGTGTTTATTTCATTGCATACGTA
Source organism: Sulfuricurvum sp. (assembly GCA_036277435.1). GTDB lineage: Bacteria > Campylobacterota > Campylobacteria > Campylobacterales > Sulfurimonadaceae > Sulfuricurvum. Next base: position 3,933 of record DASUMY010000022.1, on the reverse strand, counting down.
CGCAATGCTCAACAGTGAACGTATTCGACTGCATGTCACCCATATTGTTCGCGAGGATGCGCAGTTGTTGTACGGTTTTTCCCAAAAGGGGGAAAAAACGCTCTTTGAGGGGATGCTGAAAATCAACGGAATCGGCCCCAAAGCAGCCCTTGCTATATGCAGCACCTTTACGCCGGAGCAGTTTGCAGGTATTATTTCATCTAAAGATGTCAATGCGCTTAAAAAGGTTCCGGGCATCGGACCTAAAAGTGCGGCGCGGATCATGGTTGAATTAGCCGGATTTGATGCGGTCTTGCTTCAAGGCGATATTACGGCCACGAGTGCATCCACGGAGGCTCTAATGGCATTGGAGTCGCTTGGATTTAAAAAAGAGACGATAGTCAATACCCTCGCCAAGTGTACGGGTACCGATACCGCCTCTTTGGTGAAAGAAGCATTGAAACTACTGCAAAAACTATAACAATACAGAAGGAAATAGATGAAATTAGCCATTTTGTTCGGCGGAGCCAGTTATGAACATGAGATCAGCATTGTCAGTGCCATTACGGTAAAAGGGAAGCTTTCGAATTTTGATTTGAGTTTTATTTTTTGTGATCAAGATCATCGCTTTTATTTGATAGAGGGCTCGAAAATGAAAGCGATCACCTTTTCCCGCGGTGAACATTTAAAAATGCCTCAATTGACCTTAGTCAAAGGGGGATTCGAGCAGCGGGGGCTGTTGGGTTCAAAAATGCATACAATGCCGGTACTGAATCTGATCCATGGGGGGGATGGCGAAGACGGTTCGATCGCGGCGCTGTTCGATTTTTACGGAGTATCGTTTATCGGACCGCGTAAAGAGGCCTCTATGCTCAGTTTCGACAAACATTACACGAAATGGCTGGCTGCTTCGCTGGGGGTTCAAACGTTACCGTATGAAGTGATCACGCGCGAGACGATGAAGAATATCTCAACGCCGTATCCGTTCATCATCAAACCCTCATGTCTTGGAAGTTCCATCGGGGTCAGTATCGTTCGCGAAGAATCTGAATTGGCGTACGCGTTGGATGTCGCTTTTGAATTTGATAACGTTCTGCTGATTGAACCGTTTATCTCCGGAGTCAAAGAATACAATCTTGCCGGATACGGTTCCCATGGAACGATTACCTACTCCATCGTGGAAGAGCCGCAAAAAGCAGAATTTTTGGATTTTGAGAAAAAGTATCTCGATTTTTCCCGCTCTGCCAAAGTCGCCGAAGCTGCGGTTTCAGAGACATTGGCAGCCCAGTTGCGCGAGACTTTTAAAACCCTTTATACCCCTTTGTTTGAAGGGGCACTGATTCGATGTGACTTTTTCGAAATTGAGGGGCAGGTGTATCTCAATGAGATCAATCCGATTCCGGGTTCGATGGCAAACTACCTTTTTGAAGATTTTCAAGGGGCCATCAATGCGCTTTTAGGATCATTGCCGCAGAAAAAAGAGATACGGACCCAGTACGACTACATCCACTCCATTTCTCAAGCCAAAGGGAAGTAAGCGTGGCTGTTAAAACGCTTCAATACAAAGGTCGAAGCTTTTCGATCAGCTATGAAATCCTCAATCCTAACCAAAGTGTCGATATCGTATTTTTACATGGATGGGGTTCGTCTAAAGCGTTGATGAAACAGGCGTTTTCGAAGACATTGTCCCAATTTCGCCACATCTACATCGATATGCCGGGGTTTGGCGGCAGCAATTGTGACATCCCCCTTGCAACCGAAGATTATGCTCTCCTTATGGAATTGTTTTTGGAAGCAATCGGTGGAAACAAAACCGTTATTTTGGGTCACTCTTTTGGCGGAAAAGTCGCTACGCTGCTGAATCCGGACCTTTTAGTTCTGGTAGCATCGGCTGGAATTTTAGTTCCCAAACCGTTTAAAATACGCTTCAAAATTGCCCTGTTCAAGCTGCTCAAAGGGACAGGACTTACCTCCTTGCGATCGCTCTTTATCGCTCCGGATGCGCAAGGGATGTCTGAAGTGATGTATCAAACGTTTAAGAATGTCGTTAATGAAGATTTTACCGATCGATTTAAAGCATTCAGAGGGAAAGCGTTGCTGTGTTTTGGAACGCTTGATACGGCTACCCCGCTGTGGACCGGCGAAGCGATCCGGTCTCTTATACCACACTCACGCCTCGTAGCGTATGAGGGAGATCACTATTTTCTCTTAAAAGAAGGCGCTTCAATCGCTCGTGAGATTGAATACAGCTTTACCCAAAAGGACCAATAAAAAATGGAATCAACACAGTTAATCACGTTTGGCGCTAATCTTCTCTTTGTTTTGGCACTGGGATGGTATTTGATTACCAACTTGCAGTGGTATGATTATCGGATTGAGCGGGTCGTACTTCGTCATCATAAGACATGGTGGCATGCATTGTATTTTGTCATCCCGTTTATTCTCTATTATGCCCTGGGTAGTTATGGATCGCTGGTTCTTGTCGCTTATTTGCCTTTGTTGTATATGTGGCACCGTAAACTCGATAAAAAGCTCGTCATCACATGGCGCGTGAAGCGTTTTTTGATCCTTTTGCTTGTGATAACGCTCTTTTTAAATTTTCTCTTGATTTTAAAGGGAATCAGTGATGTTTATAGCGTCTTTATCCCTCTTGTTCTCGCCTACGCAGGATCATGGGGAGTTGAGAAGTTCTTATTCGAAACGTATAAACGACATGCCAAGAAAAAAATAGCGGCTATGGAAGATTTGACGATTATTTGTGTTACCGGCAGTTATGGCAAAACATCAATGAAAAATTTTATTGCTCAGGTGTTAGCGGCCAAATTTAATGTGTATGCAACGCCTCGCAGTGTCAATACGCTAGGGGGAATTGTCCGTGATGTGAATGAGTCGCTGCCATCAGATACCCAAGTCTATATTTGCGAAGCGGGAGCGAGAGAAATCGGCGATATCTATGCGATCACGCAGCTGCTAAACCCTCAGATCGTGGTGGTGGGAAAAGTAGGGCCTCAGCATATGGAATATTTTAAAACCCTGGACCGTATTAAACAGACGAAACTGGAAATCATCCATTCGAATCGTTTGAAAAAAGCGTTTATCCATATGTCGGTGACCGATGTACCCCATGAAAAAGTGACGTTTTTCGGAGACGATATCCAAAATCTTCATGCGACACTTGAGGGGACCGATTTTGATGTGGAAGTCGCAGGTTCAATCCGCCATTTTCACACGTCGGTTTTGGGCGGCTTTCAGACGATCAATATCAATGCCGCGATTTTAATTGCAGAGCAAATGGGTATGGATGCTGAAGCGATAGAAGAGGCCGTTAAAAATCTAAAAAGTGTGGAACATCGCCTTGAACGCATAGATGCGGGGGGAAAAATAATCCTTGATGATGGCTATAACGGCAACATTGATGGGATGCTGGAGGGGGTACGTTTATGTTCCTTGCATACGGGACGTAAAGTGATCGTAACACCCGGCCTAGTCGAAAGTACGGAAGCACTTAACCGCCAGTTGATCGATGCTATCAATGATGTTTTTGATATCGCGATTATTACCGGACAACTGAATGCCGCACAGTTTGAGAGGGAATTGAATGTTCCGCAAAAAATCATCCTTTCCGATAAATCGCAGATGGTAACAGTACTGGGAGAAGTGACTCGTCCGGGAGATATTATCCTTTTTGCCAACGACGCCCCCAATTTTATTTAATGAGTTTGCCTCATGCGAGGCAGATGGGAGAGAAATCCGATGCAAGACATTTTATACGCTCCATGGAGAGATGAATACATAACCAAAGAGAACATCGAGGGGTGTGTTTTCTGTCATATCAGTACGCATAGCCGCGATGATGAATCGCTGCATCTCCTCTATCGCGATGAACACTGTTTTGTTGTGATGAACCGCTACCCTTATACCCCGGGCCATTTTATGATTATTCCTCATCACCAT